>JANNNN010001039.1:0-12693 GCA_031398555.1 Planctomycetia bacterium
CTCGAAATTGATTTTCCGCAGGATGTTGCGGTCGTCCATGTTCCACTCCGGGTGTCGAGAGTGTTCGCAAGCAATTGGTCAACAACCGTACCGACACCATCGATCGCCAAGTTCGCTTGCAGGAAAAAGTGCATCAGCCACTGACGGCACTTTTAGCTACCGAATATGAGACGTTGCGCAGCCAGTTATTGGCGTTCCAAACGGTGGCAATGTCAGACGTGGGCGGCGGCGCGCAAGCTAGATCGGCCGTCGAGGCGACAGATCAAGTGTTAATTGCGCTCGAAGCTATCAAAGCCAACATGCTGGATATGCAATCTTTCACGGAAATTGTTGACCTCGTGCAAGGTTTGTTGGATGATCAAGAGAAGATTCTCTCTGAAACTGAGAAGCAACAGAAGCAGCGAAATCTCGATCAGCTAAAGAAACTAAAATAATGTGGACCGTACGCCAGTTACTTAAAATTAAAATCTGACGCTCATATTTCGCTCGCCGGTGAAAGATGTTTGAAATGGTGAAATCGCAAATCGGTAGCTCTATATCGCTCGCTCGCTATCTAGCTTCGATCAAGGTCTTCGTTCTTGGACTGCTGTCGGCCGTCGGGGCATCCACTCCTGTATCTGCGCAGGACGGAGACTCGTCCGCTCGCGAGCAACAGAACCCATTGACTACCGAACAACAGCAAGTGGCGGGTCGTTACAAAAAGCTAGAGGAACTTCTGCTACGTTCGTCTGAGCTCGAGTCGGCGGAGAATCCGGCGCGCTCCGCATTGCTTCAACAGGCAGCTCAACTGGGCAAGCAGGCGCAACTGGCGGAACTACTTGCGCGAGCCGCAACGCGGCTTGATAAGCAACAGTATAGCCAAGCCCTCGACGACCAAAGAACAAGCCGCGAAAACTTGAAGCGTTTGCTGGAGCTGCTGCAAAGCGAGAATCGCGGCGAACGAGTGCGCGAGCAGCGCGATCAGGTACGCCGCTGGATTGAAGAAACCGATCGTTTGTTACGGCTTCAAAAGTCGCTCAGCGGGCGAACCGAAGGTGGCCAAGAAATGCAGCAGGCTTCCGGCGATCAAAACAAGCTTTCGAATAAAGCCGCAGAAATCGCCGAAGAGCTTGGCGTTGACAAAGAAACAAAGGATCCGAAAGCGTCTAAGGATTCTAAACCAGCAGCTGAGTCAGATCTCAAAGACGGAAAGCCCGCCCAAGACCCTTCGGACAGCAAGGGCGAAAAATCGGGAGAGAATTCCGATAAAGATGCGGACAAGGGGAGCGAGGGGAAAGATCAAAAGGATCAAGGTCCTGGTGACAAGGCCAGTGATAAAGCTGGCGATAAAGAGACCGATGCGGATCCCAAATCAGAAAAGACTTCTGAAGGTGCCGAAGCAGACGATAAACCTAAGAATGGCGGCAAGTCGAGTGAAACCAACGAAGGTAAGTCAGAGGACTCACCCAAGAACGATCCGAAGAGTAAAGACTCAGATGGAAAACCCTCAGAATCACCATCCGAAAAATCCGATCCGTCTGATTCCCAGCCTTCCGAATCTGAAAAATCCGAAAAAGGTGAGAAAAGCCAATCTCAGCAAGGGCAAAGCCAGCCCGGTCAAAGTCAACAAGGCCAAAGTGAACCAGGAGAATCGGACGAGCAGAAGAATCAGCAAGAGCCCAAAGACCCAACCGAGCGAGCGAAAAAGCGGATCGAACAGGCTCAGCGAAAAATGGAAGAAGCCAAGAAAGCGCTCGACGATGCAGAACGCAAAGGCGCAGTTGAAAAACAACGTGAAGCCGAATCGGAACTGCGATCAGCGATCGAAGCCCTCGAAGAAATCCTTCGACAACTTCGCGAAGAGGAAATTGAACGCAGCCTAGCGTCGCTCGAAACTCGACTTCGCCGCATGCTTGAAATGCAAAACAAAGTTCTTGAGGAGACTCTCCGACTGCAAGAAATTACCGGCGAGCAGGCTTCCCGTCAAATCGAAATTCGCGCAAGTAACTTAGCACTCCAAGAACGAAAGATCCTCGACGAAGGACGACGTGCGTTTCTATTATTGCGTGAAGAAGGCTCGAGCGCGGCGTTTCCAGAAGCTATGGAGCAAGTGAACACGGACATTGGCAACGTTGCAGATCGTTTAGGAAAGGCCGACATCGGGAAACTCACCACAACCGTTGAGCAGGAAATCGTAAGTTCCCTTGAAGAGATGGTTGCAGCGTTAGTCCAAGTGCAAAAAGATCAAAAAGAAAAGAAGCAAAAGCAAGGCCAGCAGCAACAACAGGGCGAACCGGGGGAACAGCCGCTGGTTGATAAATTAGCCGAATTACGATTGATTCGAACTTTGCAGATTCGCATTAACAACCGAACAACGTCCTTGTCGCAGATGTTAGCTGACCCAGCCGATGTAATTGGCCAAGCGCAAGAGGCCGACATCCTCAAAGAAGTCAAAGGACTGGCAGACCGTCAATCAAACATTCAGCATGTGACGCGTGAGATCGTCATTGGCGCCGATAAATAACTGATCATGTAGCTGGTTTCGTCAGAAACCGGACACTCACGGAAGTGGCCTTCCAAGATAAACCGGTTTCTAACGAAACCAGCTACCCGACCACTTCCGACTGTTTACGTTTGTTCGCGATTACGCTGAGAACGAGCTTCCGCAACCGCAGCTCTTGACTGCGTTCGGATTGTTGAACGTAAAGCCCTGCTTCTCCAAGCTGTGGAACCAATCGACTGTGGTGCCGTCGAGATACAGCGAGCTTTTCTTGTCAACGACCACTGCAACACCGTGGTGCTCGTACTTGCTGTCAGCGGCTTCATCGAACTTGTCATCGAACCCAAGTGTGTAGTTAAACCCGCTGCAACCGCCCCCTGCTACTCCTATTCGGAGGAACATGTCGTCGCCGAGTTGTTGCTCGTCGCGGAACTTTTTAACTTGAGAAGCGGCGCTTTCGGTTAGAAGAACTGCCATGGAGTATGCCCTTGTAAAAAACTTGTGTGAAAGAATCGCCCCGCGACTCTGGTGCCGATTCGCTACGCAATCGACCACAAAAACTGCAAATGGAGGAACGGTGGGTATCGAGTTCTAAATTGTTCGGTTCCCAGCGACTTGTACTAGAGTTTATCTATATTCGAAGTACCGTGAACCGCACCTCTATTTTATATGCGGTAAAGGCTGTTTGGAAAAGTCGAATCAAAATCCGGATGGGCTTTGTTCAGTATTTGTTTTTCCCAACGTGCAAACGGTTGGTCTTAAGACTAGATTGTAATCCCTCCCACTCTAACAACCTGATCGTATTTTCTGGAGACAAAACATGCGAAATTGCTGTTTTTACGCGGTTCTATTGGTATCCTCGCTATTTCGCTCTGGACATGGAGCCGATTTGAAGCTCGAAAAGGGAGACCACATTTGCCTGGTCGGCAACGGGCTCGGCGAACGACTCCAGCATCACAATTACTGGGAAGCCCTGCTTTATCAACAATTTCCTGAACTGGACCTAACTGTCCGCAATCTGTGCTTCCCCGCCGACGAACCCGAATTGCGGTTGCGTTCGATGAACTTCGGTTCGCCAGACGACCATTTGAAGCACTCAAAAGCCAACGTAATTCTGTTCTTCTTTGGACTGAACGAGTCTTTCAAGGGAGAAGCGGGACGAGCTGATTTTGTTAAGCAGATGACAAAACTCGTCGAAGAGACCAGCCAGAAGAACTACAGCGGCAAAGCGGCTCCCAAAATTTGCCTGGTTTCAGCGATCGCTTTTGAAGAAACAGGCGACACAAACTTGCCGAAGGGTGACAAAGAAAACAAACAGTTGGAAGCGTATGCGTCAGCTCTCAAGCTAGTCGCCGATAAGACCGGTGTCCTTTACATAGATCTTTACAACACCTCAAAGAAAATTTTTGCGAACAGCGACAAACGCTTGACACTTAACGGCGTCCACTTGAATGATGAAGGCTACAAAGCCTTGGCGCCCGTTTTTGTCAAAGCACTGTTGGGTGCTGATACCAAGGCAAACGCCGAAGCCAATCCGGAAATCAACGCCGCATTGCTGGAGCAGGTGAATGACAAGAACTTTCATTGGTGGCATCGCTATCGCGCCGTCAATGGTTACTCGATCTATGGCAAGCGCGGTGAAGCGGGCTCGGATGGTACTTATCGCAATCGCGAAGTCATGGAGCGAGAACGTGAAATCCTCGACCAGATGTGCGTTAATCGCGATCAAAGGATCTGGGCGCTGGCACGTGGCGACAAGCCGACCGGACCAGTCGACGATAGCAACACTCTTCCGTTCATCCAGCCTAAGACCAACGTCGGCGAGCCCAATGACAAGAACGCAAAAGCCGGCAAGCTCGGTTCGCTAAACTACCTCAACGCCGAAGCCCAACAAAAGTTGTTCAAACTTGCACCCGGCTATGAAATACAGTTGGTCGCCTCCGAAGAAATTTTTCCCGATTTGGCCAAACCGGTTTCGATGAACTTCGACAATCGAGGCCGCTTGTGGGTTTCAACCATGCCCAGCTATCCGCAGTGGCAGCCCAAGTCGAAACTCAACGACAAGATCCTGATCCTTGAAGACAAGGATGGCGACGGGCGGATGGATGAATGCAAAACCTTTGCTGACGGTTTGCACCAACCTACGGGCTTTGAGATCGGCCGAGGCGGCGTGTGGGTGGCTGAGCAACCGGACATCTTGTTCTTAGAAGACCGTGATGGCGATGATAAAGCCGACGTTCGGACTCACAAGTTGTTTGGATTTGATACCGCAGATAGTCATCATGGCATTGCCGCGTTTGAATGGGGCCCTGACGGAGCACTCTATTTCCAAGAGGGCACTTTCAAGTATTCGCAGGTCGAAAGCCCTTACGGCCCCGTTCGACTCGCTGAAGCCGGTGTGTGGCGCTACGATCCACGGACAGAGCGTATCGACGTTCATGCCTCCATCGCCTTTGCGAATCCTTGGGGCCATGTGTTTGACAAGTGGGGACAGAACTTCATTAGCGATGCATCACCAGGCTTTAACTATTGGGCCGCGATGATCAGTGGCAAAGTCACTTACCCAGACAAACATCCCGGCGGTGGCCAAGCCAAGAGCCAAAACAATCCGGGTTCGAAGATCGATAAAGAGCCTCGACATTTTATTCAAAAACGAACTCGGCCAAGCTCTGGATGCGAGATCGTTTCGAGCAGTCACTTTCCGCCGGATGCTCAAGGCAACTTCTTGATCAACAACGTGATCGGCGATCGATCGGTCTTACAACACACCATGAAAGACCGCGATGCCGGTTTTGAAGGCACCGAGATCACACCACTCGTCTATTGCGAAGACGGAAATTTTCGACCTGTTGATCTGCAATTCGGTCCCGATGGAGCGCTCTATATTGTCGACTGGCACAACGCCTTGATCGGTCACCTGCAGCACAATTTGCGAGAACCGAACCGCGATCACACTCACGGTCGCATTTGGCGGGTCGTTGCGACTGGACGCGATCTACAGAAACCCCCGAAAATTGCTGGTGAATCAATCGAGAAATTGCTCGAGCTCCTTAAAACGCCTGAGGACCGCATTCGATACGCCGTTCGCCGTGAACTCGCCGAACGCGATTCCGCAGATGTGACACAAGCACTTGAAAAATGGCTGAAATCGATCAAGGGCAATGACGCCGAATCCATTCACCATCGACTCGAAGGGCTGTGGATGTATCAAACCCACAACACCGTCAAGCAAGACTTGCTGAAGGAATTGCTTACCAGCAGCGACCTGCGCGCCCGAGCTGCTGCGACGCGAGTCCTATGTTACTGGCGAGGATCGGTGAAAGAGGTTGTACCGTGGCTTAAAGAGCGACTGAAAGACGATGCGCCGCGAGTACGTCTGGAGGCGGTTCGAGCGGCTAGTTACTTACCCGCCAAGGACATGCAAGAAGCCGTTCTCGAAGTGCTCGACAAGCCGATGGACCCTGACCTCGAATACACACTCGACGAAACCATTCGCTATTTCGAAAGTCAGTAGTTTTAGAACGAACAGAGATTGGTACACAAAAACACACCGGCAGCTGTTGAAAATAAGCGACAACAATGGGTAAGACTAAAGATCTACAAACTCACCCACTTCGGTTCACTGGCCAGCCAGTGGCACACACAACGCCAAAATAGCAAACTTCAAAACTAGCGCCGGCCGCCCACAATTTCCATAAGTTTTCCGGTTATGAAGCACCATCACACCGCATTTCTGTCACTGTGTTTTTTTCAAGTCCTCCTCTCGGGAATAACTCTCGCGCAGGAACATCCAGAACACAGCAACTCAATCAAAAAAAATGAGCCGCCGAAAGTGTTTCTCGAAAAGAGCGCCAAGATTGTCGAGTATCAACTCAAACGACTTTCGAATGCGCAGCTATTGGTGATCGAGGTTGCGACCGACCACCCCAAGTACGTGCCTGTTTTCGCGGCGATCTCAGCGCGGCCCGGCATGAGTGCACAGCAGCGCGAAACCGCAGTGCAGGCTTTGGTAAAATTGACGGGGAAGTCGACTGCGGAAACGATTTTCGATCAACTGGTCAAACTGAGCGAAACCGATCGCGAACAGCAACGAGTCGCACGCGATTTAACCGACCTGCTGCTTCGACAAACCGCTGAACAAGTTCCTATCAACGCACTTACAAAGGCCGCATCAAGCAAGAATTCGCACATCTGTCAAGCGGCCATGGCCGCCCTCATCAACTCCGGCAAAATCACAGAAGCTCAAACCATTGCAACGAACGACGACACTGCCTGCATTGGGTTTCTTGCCGCAGCGACAATAATTCCGTCTGAAGAAAGTCGCCTTGCATTGCGTACTTTCGTACTCGAATCGCTCCAGTCGAGCGCGCCGCAAGACGTTCGACTTCAAGCCGCCCGAAGCTTGCCGAGCGTCGGAGGCGAACTCAACGATAACTTCACTGCGTTAGCAAAGCTGCTTGACGAACCAGCCATGCAAGAGGTGGCTGTGCAAAGTCTACTTAAAATCAACTCAGCGAAAGTGGATCCAGCGGTCGCGCAGCAAGTGGCCACTCTGTTGATCGCCAAAGCCGAAGCGACTCCCGCCGCCAATCGTACCGCAGACCCGTTTATCGACGCGGCACAACTGATCGATCGCTTGCTGCCGCGACTTGCTGAACAGGAATCGAAGTCGATGCGCAAGCGGATGCAAGACATCGCGGTCCGTGTTGTGCGAATCAGAACCGTTTCCGAAGAGATGCGTTACGATATAAAACACTTTGTTGCGGCCGCTGGAAAACCAATTCAATTGATTTTGCAGAACGACGATTTGATGCCGCACAACTTGGTTGTCGTCCAGCCTGGAACGCTCAAGGACGTCGCGTTACAAGCGGCCACGATGGCTCCTGACGCTATGAGCGACGGAAAACAATACGTGCCAGCTGTACCGCAAGTACTCTTCGCAACCAAGATGATCCAGTCGAACAAGCAAGAGCGATTGACCTTCACCGCTCCGGATACTCCTGGCGAGTATCCGTTCGTGTGCACGTATCCAAATCACTGGATGCGGATGTATGGTGTCATGGTTGTCGCTGATGATGTAGATGCGTACCTGCAGAATCCCACCGAGCCGAAAGACCCGATCGGCAACAATCGCTCTTTTGTTAAAAACTGGAAGCTAGGTGATTTCGAGGGCAAATTAGAGGGCGGGCTACAGGGAAGAAATAGGGACATTGGGGCGCGCATCTTCACCGACGCCACTTGTGCTCAGTGCCATGTGCTTGGCGGCAAAGGCGGCCGTGTCGGACCCGAACTCGGCGAAGTTTTCAAACGTCTCCAAGAGGACACGCAGTCCGTCCTTCGCGAAATCATCGACCCTTCGCACAAGATTGATCCCAAGTACTCCTCTCATTCCGTCCTAACGCTCGACGGTCAAGTCTTTTCTGGAGTCATCGTGGCTGAGGATGAAAAGTCGATCTCACTTGTCAGCAACCCGGACCAGCTTAAGCCGAAAGTTATTCAACGTTCAGAGATCGATGAGATGATCCAGTCGTCGAAATCAATCATGCCCACCGCACTTATGGATCAGTTTACGATGGATGAAATATTCGAGTTGCTGGCGTACATCAAGGGGGCCGCAAGTGCCAATAAGGCAAACGGACAATAACACGAAATGAATCCGTTCAAAATCCGATTTGACTTTTGGATTTTGTTGTTTTTCGATCCCCAAAAGTGGTGGAATTAAATCGATACTTCTCGCTGATCGCCAGCTGGGCGATCAGCGAGAAGTGGAATTGAATCTCGTTTAAGCAAAAAACAACTTTTCCGCTGTTCCTCGTAGGATGGACTCCTTTTCGGCGGCGGTGAGAAAGTCAAGTCGATCACGAACGAGCGCAATGGACGACGCGTAGGTGTGATCGCCCTGAACTTGATATGGACAATCGCTGGCCCACATCAACCGTTCCGCTCCGAATGCATCGCGGACCTGACGAATCATCGGCCCAAGATCCTCATAAGGTGCAACTTTCTTGCCGAGTGCATAGAAGGCCGACGTCTTAAGTTGAACGTTTGAAAACCTCGCAAGTCTACACAGAGCGGCCAATGGTTCAGCGTCAACCGTGCCGCTGATACCGATTCGGGCGAAGTGATCAATAACCACTTTTGTTGATCGGAATTTCTCGCACAGTTTTTCAACGGCTGCGATGTCTGCCGGATTGATTAGATTGCAGATCGCAATGTTCTCATCAGCGGCAAGCTTCCACAAATTTTCCAATTCCTTGCCTCCCTTCACAATGCTATCGGAGTAGACGCGAAGTCCTCGCACGCCCGCCTTTCGAAGCTCACGCAGTTTCGCCGCCACATCGCTCGCTTGATGATCGACGATCGCAACGCCCGAAAATACTCCAGGATGAACCGCCATCATGTCCAGCATGTAGCGATTGTCAAACTGATAGAAACTCATTTGGATCAAGACAACTCGTTTCACGCCAACCGGCTTGCAATGTGCAAACAACTCCTCCGGCGTGAAGCTTGGCGGTTGCATGTCAGCTAATTTGTATTTAGCGGAGATGGGATACTTCTGAATGTCGGGTGTCCAAACATGGACGTGCGCGTCGATCCAGTTGTCTTCCAATGGATTCGCAAATGAAACCTGCGAAAGTCCGGTCGCGAAGGTTGAAACACTGATTACCGCACTGGCCTTTGCAAAATCACGACGTGTGAAGTGGAGCGAATTTTGCTTCGAAGTTCCAACTGTCATAGTAATTCTCTCAGCGATGGGTGACTCTTAGACTCGACTCTTACACGCGATAAAACATTGACGCTTCTGGGGCTTGATAGGCGATGGCCATCTCGGGCGTCTCAATCAGCTTTTCCGCGGCCAGGGATTGCACGCCGGCAATCACCATGCCTGAGGTTAACAGAGTTCTTTCGATGGGATAGATTGTCGAACCGGAAAGGATCATATCTTCAATGTGACGAATGAGCGGCGTAAAGAAATCGGCAGTCGTCGCGCTGCTGCCCGGCATCGGCAAGTACATCTGGCAACCGATGATCTCGCCGTTATCGGCCCGCAGTCCGGCGTAGTTGAAATCACGAATCGTCGTCATAAAAGCCCCTGTACGGAAACCATCTCGATGTTCAACTAAAAAACCGATCGTGTCCGGCAGAGCTTTCTTTGCCCACTCATAGGTTACCGGCCCAGTTGGGTATCCGTTATCTACCGGCAAGTTATGGCTGCGACACAGTGCTGAAACAAATAGTTCTCGCGTTGTCGATCGCGAAGGGTCGTCGAGCAGTGCCCAAAGTTTTTCACCCTTGGCGGCTTGCACACTACGAATGCCCACTTCGCCACCCTGACGACGTTCTGAAACACACTGCGCCGTTTCGTAAGCGTGGAAGTCATAGCTATCGATACCTCCGTAAGCAACGCAAACACTCTCCTTAAGCGGAGTGTTCAGCGGCATTTCGTAACTCGGATGTCGCCATGTGACCGGCAGAGATGAACCCGCATAAAACGGAAATTTTAAACGCTTCGAATCGGCGACCATCTCAGCACACTGGCCCCAGTCAGTTGACAGATGCTTGTCGTTAAAAATCGGTACCGCCCGCCCGCTGGCTTCAAAGACTTTGACGATCTTCTTGAACCATTCGTATCGGGGATACAGCGTCTGGCCCAGATCGTTCTTAGGATACTGACCATGCTCGCCGATGATAATGACGCCATCCACGGCCAGTTTTGAACCGCCCAACGTCAGCGCTTCCTCCACACTTGAGAACTGCTTTAATCCGTAGCGTTCGATACGTTTCTTACCGATGTCTTTCTCGTTAAACTGATCGATATACACACTGGCCAAGTCGACTCGCGGTGCGTGCCACTTGCCGCCCATCGCATAACCCATGGCGAATCGATCGAGGAAATGTTGCGAGTGCGAGTGTTGAAATACGTCAGTGCCCAGAAACGCGATCTTCTTTCGCGGCTCGGCAGCTCGGGTGACTGCACCGAGTGCCGTCAAGCAAAGTGAACCAGCGGCAAGCGTTTTAGCAAACTCACGACGATCAAGCATATTAGCCCTCCCAAGAAATTCCATCCCAGCGAAGCATACGTTGTAGCAAACTTTGAACGTCATTGCTGAACGCCGTGAACAGAGCTTCGCCTTTTTCTGCGGATGCTAAATGTGGCCAACCAATGTGGCCCGGAACTGTCCGATCCTTGGTGATCCAACCACGTGACGCGGGCGTAAACGGATTACCCGGTTCAACTACTGGGGCGCGCTTGTAATCGCCGACCAATTGCGGGGCTATCCGCAAGATCATCGATGTTTCCCATTCACAAGCGTGCCCCATCTCCCGCTGCTGAATATCTGGCGCCGACTTCCAAGGCTCGGTTCCAAGCGACCAATAAGTTGTGAAAAGCAGCAGCAAGTCCTTGCGCTGGCGATAATTCTGCCGAACTTCAAAAATTGCTTGTTTACCCGGGACGTCGTTTCCGCCATGGCCGTTCAAGATTAGCAGTCGTTTAAATCCATGCACAATCAAGTTATCCAGCAAGCCCACTAGCAAATCCAAGTAGACGCGCGGCGACGCGGATAACGTCCCAGCAAAGTCCATATGGTGATGCGAATTGCCCAGCCACATCAGCGGTGCGATCAGGACCTCTTTGCTCATCGCTTGTTCTACGCGATGAACAATTTCACCGCACAGCATACTGTCGGTGTAGACCGGCAAATGATGGCCGTGTTGTTCGACAGCCGCGATGGGAATCACGACAGGTATATCTTTTGAAAGGTCGCCGATAGCTGGCCACGTCATTTCGTGAAGTAACATTTTTTTGATTCCACTGAGTTTTTTTAGCTTGGGACCATTTGTCCCGTGCGCTCTCTTGGTCTTGTTTACACCGAACGGGACAAATGGTCCCATCCTACGAAGTTCGAGATTGTATCGCCTTTTTACGAGCGAACGAAATCCCGCTCCAGCTCGCATAGAACAAAATTCCAACGCTGAACGTTATCAACATTGCCTTGAACTCAGCTGGATGCGTCTTAAACGAAGCGGCCAATATCGCGAGCGTTATGAGCACGTAGACACTTAGCGCCAAATTCTCCCACCACTGTAGCGGCTTGGCGTTGGGCAAGTGCTTTCGCATCCACCATAGCGACAATACAGCCAGTGCACCACACGCGGAAAGTGTCAGTCCCAGATAGGTCATTAACTGCAACAATTCGGCAGTGAAGACGGCGATGATGCTCAGTCCAGCTTGAAAGACAGTTGCCCGTCGAAGCGTTGGACCTTCGGATTTGAACAGCTTGGGCATAACGCCATCTTCAGCCATCTTTCGGTAAACACTTGGACCCGCTAACAGCATTGCAAAAACGCTGGTCAACATCGCAAGCGTGATCGTAAATCGCACAAGACTTTCAAACCATGGCCCACCGATGGCTCGACCAACGATCGCAGCAACTTCTTTCTGTCCAGCAATTAATTCCGGAGCCGGCGCGTAAACGAATACCGCGTTGAGCAATAGGTAGATTAATGTCACAACCAAAGTTGCTCGCAGCATTGCGCGAGGGACGTTCACCTCTGCATCTTTAGCTTGACCGGCCACATAGACCGCCGCATTAAAGCCTGTGTAGCTGAGTGCGACCCACGACATCGATCCAAGCAGGACCGTCCAAGCTACAAAATTCTCTGGCAACATCCCAGGATCGCGGCCCGGCAGCACATCTCCCTGCCAACCAGTGGAACTAGCAACGAAAAACGCAAACAAAATAATCAGCGTCAGCAGCAGCAGTTTAATAGCCACGATTGCATTCTGAATCCGAGCTCCAATGTTTACGCCAAGTAGATATGCAAAAGTCGCAACGACAATCACGCCGGCCGCGATCAGTTGTTCCGTAAGTGGCTTTTGTTCGCCTGCACCATAAATCGCCGCTCCCTTAGCAGCCAAGGCAATCGGTGCGGTGAAGCCCGCGATCAACGAGATCCAACCGGCTAAAAAACCGATCGAAGGATGGCAGAAGCGGCTGAGAAAGAGGTACTCGCCGCCCGACATTGGCAAACGAGACACGAGCGCACCATAAGCCACTGCGCCGCAGATAGCCCAAACTCCACACATGCACCATGCCAACATGACTCGAGCCGGGTTGCCCAAGTCGTTCAATGAAAAACCGCTGGAAGTAAACACACCAGCGCCGATCATGTTTGCTACGACCAAGGCAGCTAAGGTCCAAATACTCAGT
>JANNNN010000260.1:0-9770 GCA_031398555.1 Planctomycetia bacterium
AGCCGGCACTCTTGCAAACACATCCTCCATTGCGGTTAACAGTACACCGACTGTCGCAACGCTGACGAGCGCAGCGAGCCCAGTGCAGAAATCCAGCCCTATCAATCATGAATTCGAGAACCTATCAAGTCCCGATCTCGAATTCTCGCTTGATGGATGGTTCGGCAGTCTCGACCAACTGGAAATATTTCTAGCCGCAAAGACGTGTTATTAAATTGCTGCCTTGCTCAACGGATTGGGCAACTTTGCGGCTCAACCGCAATTTGAAAACGTCAATCTATCGCTGCTTGATTCGACAACTCCGTGGATTTCCTCGTCTGCGAACTCACTCAGGATGAACCGTCCTGAGTGAGTTTTGCTCGCCTAATTCGGTGCGAGTGCACAGCAACTAACTTTGGATTCAGCGTCTCGCTGGATACAAAAGATTTGCAAGATGCGGTCGCCGTTCATAAGGCAAAGATGAACCGTCCTGTGTCAGTTACTCGCACTTTTTAGTTTCCGACTCACAAAAATGTGCTCTGAAACGTTAGGCCAAACCGAGGATTCCGCTTCAACCGCTAACTCGCACCGGTTTGGCACACCGGAGCATGGTAGCGTATTCGGATTCATTGCACCGGTTGGGGTGACCGGTGCAAGTTGGGGCGAGCTAGATGTGGCGTTGGCGAAATGCCCTCGGCACATTGACCGGGGCGGGGACGCGGGCAATGTCATGTCACAATAGCGCATTCGAAGATCTTTGAAGGATCTGTTTAAAAATAGTCAGTCATCCACGGCAGCATATGTAATTATGGCCAAGGTTCGTCTTGGGTTATTTACCGATGGCCTGAATAAGCCGCTTGGTGGTGCTTAAGTCGGAGTCAAGTGCCGACCAACACGTTTTCCACGCTCACCCAACGCGGCCGAACAGACGACTCGGCGACGTATCCGACTTGTCGGCTGGCAGTTACGTCCTCAGTGAAGCCGGCAAGCAATACGCCGAGCTGGATGGCAGGGACGGCAACGAATTGTTGTTCATGAGCACACTTGCATGAGCGATTCTCCCCTTGTACGATCACTAAAAATCAAGTTTCCAATCAGCATTTCCCATCAGCTTTCTATCAGCATCAGCAAATCAAATCTCCTATCAGCATCAGCTGTAGGACGGGTGTCGGACATAAGCACTTAGACCGTTTCGCTGCTTCGTCATGTACAACGTACCGTGGCCGCGAAAGACATTACGCACAATGTTTTTTTCTACTCGCTAGGAAAACTCCCATGATGCCAAAGTTGAAAGGATCGCGCCCCTGGGCCTTGATTCTTTGCAATCCCAGCGATCAAGCTGCTCTGAGCTGGCCGGGGTTGGAGTACTTCCGCGACCTCATTGCTTCGCCTAAGTGAAGCGGCCTGAACACTTGGTGGCGGCAGGTCTCCGGCGGAACCATCGATATCAATGGCTCGAGTGTGTTCGGCTGGTACGGCCTGTCAAGTCCGCACGCCCACGTGCAAGATATGTCGAGATCGCAGATCGCTGCGGCAGCGCGCGCTGCCGCCACGGCGGCTGGTGCCGACATCACCCACTTTATCTATACACTTGCTGTCGTGGCAGGATATTCCGGCGGCGGTGCCCAGGGTAACGACGTTGTTTTGGGCATTAGAGCCACGAACGGCCAAGCCGGATGGCGCTGGTGTAGCCAATGCGACGGCTTGGCGTTCTGGGATGGCTCACGTCAGCCTGGTCGATGTGTCGCGGGCGGGCGTCACGATCATAGCGGTAGTAGCTACTACTCCCTTTCGCACGATGTTAACTTCAACAATGGCCAGAACGGTTGGCGATGGTGCAGCAAGTGTGAGACACTTTGCTTTGGTTCGGCGACTCCCGCACCTTGCCCCACTAGCGGCACACACTCGTTTGGCAGTAGTGCCGACTATGTATTGCGCATCAACAGCCCCGGCCTGGACGAGCAGCCGAGCTGGCGCTGGTGTAAAAATTGCCAGACCCTTGCCTATTTTGACGCCACGCGACAGCCCGGTCCGTGCCCCGTCAACGGTCGGCACGATCACTCCGAAAGCGGTAACTACAGCATCCCCATGGCCTGGGCTGCTTCTTTGGGGTTTCTCGCACACGAGACCGGTCATGGCTTCGGATTGGATCATGCATTCGGCACGTCGCGCGCCGGCAATTTTGGCAACGACAGCCGGCCGGGAGCGTATGGAGATTCGACCGATATCATGAGTTGGGACGGCACCGCCAAGTTCGCCGTGCCTCTCTACACTCCAGCCGGCGCAGGCTTGAGTGGTGCAACAAATGTTGCGGTTTGTACTTCGCGGGCAGCGCCTCTCAGAGTATCTGTGCAGCTGGCGGCCAGCATGACGGCTCGCTTAGCGGCGACTATGCTTTGCCGTTGAGCGGGGGTGGCCAGTCGGATTGGCGCTGGTGCCGAAAGTGCCAGGGGCTCGCTTTCGCAGGAGGCAATTCGGTCGGCGTGTGCCCGGCTGGTGGCTCACACGACTACGGCGGCAGTGCCAATTACCATTTGGCGTTTGGCACCTTCAAGAACCGTCAGAACAAGTGGCGCTGGTGTAACAAATGCCAAGGGCTCTACTACGCCGGGCTCGGTGCGTGCAAGGGTGACGACATTCATCGGCTTCTAGGCAACGACTTTGCTCCAATTCATGATTTGGCCGGCGCCGCCGGTCAGGCTGGCTGGCGTTTTTGCCGTAAATGCTACGCAATGGCATTCAATGACGCGAGCCGTCGGCCGGGTGCATGCCCCGCCGGCGGTACTCATGATCGTACCACGAGTGGCAATTACGTGATCCCGCGGGACGCCGAAACTAAGGCCGGTCAACGCGGTTGGCGGCGGTGTAAGAATTGCGCCGCGCTTACATTTGTCGATCCTAGTCGCGGTCCTGGTCTCTGCCCAGTGGGAGGAAAGCATACCCCTGAGGGTCACGAGTACTTCGTCGCCCACGAGACGACAGCTGTCCTCGGCGATACAAGGTTCCGTTGGTGTCGGCGGTGCGAGAATATGGTGTTACCGTCCTGAGTCATTGGTACAAAACCCCAAGCCCTAAAATTAGTCGAACCGGTCAGGGCACGCCTGAGCGCCGAAAAGGCGAAACACAGCTCCGGCTGGGGTGACCGGAGCGCCGCACTGAGCCGGTTTCATGGTGCCTGGTACGCTGAACCCGATGCAACCTCCACGCGCTGGAAATCCAAATTTGCCGAGACCGCTAAGGGCAAGTCTCGCATCCTTGAAATATTCGGGAGTGCCGATCGACGTGATTTCGTTTCGAGGAGGGGGCGGCTTGGTGGCGACCCTCGCGTGCCTTACGGAACGCGTTTAGATTCGTCAGCAAAGTTCCCTTGGTGACACAGGACGGTTCGACATGAGTGAGTAACGCTGTTGAAGGTTGCTGCAGCGGTTGTCGAATCCCCGGGCAACAAATGTCTAATCGATCCGGAGCATCGGTGCTCTCGTCGGCAGCTTCAACGCATGCCATCATTTTAGGCCGAACACGAAGAAAATTGCAATGCAGCTTCCCCATTTGGCCCAATGACGCGAGTCCGCTGGATTCGCGGCGAATGGTACAGTCGGGAAGATAATGCGTGAAACCGTTGTCCTCGCATCAGTGAGCCAACTCGCGGCAAGAATTTTCGTTCAAAGAAAAGTAATTCCATTCGGGGAAGGTATAGTGAAGGCAGAATTCCTTTCCTACCGAGTCTCCCCGTATGGATGATGCCACCCAGATTTTGGGCCAGATTGAATCTGGCGATCCGTTAGCAGCCGAGAAACTGCTGCCGCTGATCTATGACGAGTTGCGGAAGCTGGCAGCGGCGAGACTTGCACAGGAGAAACCTGGGCAGTCGTTGCAAGCAACGGCACTTGTGCACGATGCTTATATCCGGCTCGTTGATGTCGACAAAGCCCAGCACTGGGATTCACGCGGACATTTCTTCTCAGCCGCTGCTGAAGCTATGAGACGAATCTTGATTGAGCAGGCGCGCCGAAAATTAGCGGCTAAGGCAGGAGGTCGCCGCCAGCGACAGGAGTTGAATGACCTCCCCAATGTCGCCGATATCGCGTCCACCGACAGACTTGACCTGCTGGCCCTCGACGAGGCGCTTCAAAAGCTGGAAGTACATAGCCCTCGCAAGGCTCAACTGGTGAAGCTGCGTTTTTTTGCCGGACTGACTTTGGAGGAAGCGGCCAAAGTATTAGGTGTGGCGGTGTCCACCGCCAGCGCTGACTGGTTGTACTCTAAAGGCTGGCTGCAACTGGAGATGCGATCTGACGATTGATTTGCCAGCGAGCGATTACGCAATTTTCTCACTGCGAAAATGGAATGGTCCCGAAATATTTGCCGGAAAAAATCGGATGCTCTGATCCCAGATTTCGCATTGTTAGTTAGAGAGCTAAATTACGTCCAGTCCTAGTGAAAGTGCGATTATGATTCAATCGTCGATTACTGAGGAAGATATCTTCAAAATCGCCCATGCAATTCCGTCAGCCCAAGCGCGTCACGCTTACCTCGACCAGGCTTGTGGAAAGAATGTTGCGCTTCGCAAGCGAGTGGTTGGACTGCTCGATGCCGTCGAGCAAGAACAAAGTTTCCTTGAGCGACCTGCCGCAGCGTATGCAGACACAGTCGATCGATCCCAAGTCACCGAACGGCCGGGTGACATTATCGGCCACTATAAATTGATGGAACAAATTGGGGAGGGTGGCTTTGGGTTGGTGTTCGTAGCCGAACAACATCATCCTGTTCGTCGCAAAGTTGCGCTCAAAGTCATCAAGCCGGGAATGGACACGAGGGAGGTGGTGGCCCGCTTCGAGGCCGAACGCCAGGCTCTGGCAATGATGGAACACCCGCACATAGCAAAGATACTTGACGCCGGTGCGACCGATTCGGGGCGTCCCTACTTTGTGATGGAGTTGGTACGAGGCGTGCCGATCACAGAATATTGCGATGACAATCAACTCTCGCCGCGCGAACGGCTGCCGTTGTTCATCGCGGTATGCCAAGCCGTGCAACACGCGCACCAAAAAGGCATCATCCACCGTGACTTGAAGCCGAGCAACATTTTGGTAGCACCTCATGATGGAATTCCAATAGTAAAAGTAATCGATTTCGGAGTGGCCAAGGCACTCGGTCAGCAGCTTACCGAAAAGACGATCTACACGCGGTTTTCTCAGATGATCGGCACTCCGCTGTATATGAGTCCTGAACAAGCGGAGCTCAACGCTTTGGATGTGGATACTCGAAGCGACGTCTATTCACTGGGGGTTCTGCTTTACGAACTAATCACGGGCACAACACCGTTCGACAAGCAACGATTGCACAAGGCTGCTTTCGACGAAATTCGTCGCATTATTCGCGAGGAGGAACCGCCACGGCCAAGCACCCGAATCAGCACGTTGGGGGCGACGCTCACCGATGTGTCCGCCAAACGAAAAACTGATCCCAATCGGCTTTCGGCAATCGTTCGGGGCGAACTCGACTTGATCGTCATGAAGTGTCTTGAGAAGGACCGGACGCGGCGCTACGAGACAGTAAATGGTCTTGCTCGCGATGTGCAACGTTTTCTGTCCGACGAGCCGGTCGAAGCCTGCCCACCGTCGGTAGTCTATCGTCTGAAAAAAATCGCCCGCAAGCACCGCGGCTTGTTGACGACGGCCGCTTCGTTCCTTGGATTACTTGTGGTGGGAGTGGTTGTGAGCACGTCGCTGGCAGCTTGGGC
The DNA here is from genome assembly GCA_031398555.1 of Planctomycetia bacterium. Taxonomy (GTDB): domain Bacteria; phylum Planctomycetota; class Planctomycetia; order Pirellulales; family Pirellulaceae; genus Aureliella. The sequence continues at coordinate 5,723 of JANNNN010000260.1, forward strand.
AATAAGGGCATCTCGGGACGCTCAAGCAGCACTTGCCAGCGAGCGGCTAGCACGCGACGAGGCGATTGCCGCCAAGGAAAAAGCAGAACAGTTCTCCCAGCGACTGAATCAGGCGACGCAAGTCGCTAACGACGGTATTGAGTTCTATAACCGAAAAAACTGGTCGGCTGCCCACGAGCAATTTACCAAAGCGATGCAAATCGAGCCTGGTTTGAACACACCTTACATCTATCGAAGTGGACTCTATACCCGTCTCGGCCTGTGGGATCGGGCTGCTGCGGATTACGAGCAACGCTTTCGTTTGGCGAACAGTGCCACCGCGCAAACTTGCTTTGAGCATGCCTTGCTGAGGCTTTACACGGGTGATGAAGTGGGATACCGCGCAGCTTGCGAGGAACTGATGCGGCAGCACGGCAGTTCGGCTGAGGTGCAGACGCGATGCTACGTGATCAAGGCTTGTTCCCTCGCGATGCAGCCGGCTGATCCGGCAGACCTTGTGCGCCGCGCCGAGGCACTTGTCTCGGTTGCGCGCGCTCCTTGGCATTTTGGCTTGGCAGGCAGAGTACACATGCTAGCCGGAGATAATGGCAAAGCCGCCGCTCGTTGCCGTGAAGCGATCGCAAGTGGGACAAACTCGCCCGCTGGCATTCACCGAATGAATTACGTGAACCTGGCGCTTGCCCTGCATGGGCAAGGCAAGACTTCCGAGGCGCACGATGCTTTGGCTCGTGTTGAACAAGCCCGAATAGAATGGATTAAGACAATGTACGATGGTCTAGTAGGAACGTTACCATTCGGCTGGGCTGACAGTTGGGTTGACTGGCTGGAGTGCGAAATCCATTTTCGCCATGCCAAGACGCAGATTGATGGAGCTGCACCTGTTGAGGATCCGCGATTAGCTGCAATTCAAGAACGCGCGCTGGCCACTATCACTTATGGCGATGTCTTTACCAACATGGATTTAGGCCGTCAACAGGTCAGTCGCCGCGAATGGCGCGAGGCGGCGATCAACTTTATAAAGGTGCTGGACGAGTTACCTCCTGGAATTCGCGCTTCCTTACAGGAAATGCACTTTTGCTTTGAGATGGTCCAGCGGCCAGAAGTGTTCGCGTACCTTGTCGAGTTGCGACCTGAAGACATGCGTCTCTGGCATGCCCGCGGTCGCACGTTCGCCAGTTCTCGCGAATGGACTAAGGCAAGTTCCGATTATGAAAAATCACTTGAATTACTAACAGAGGTCTTATCGCAACAGGACCCAGCGGACCGCAGTGCGATGTTTGGCTGGGCGGCGGTTGGGCACGAATTGGCTGCACTCAAATTGTTGTCCGGCGACGAGCTTGGGTATCGAGAACTCTGCAAATCGCTCATGAAAACCCAAGTTCTTGAGGACGAACATTTTTTGTCGAGCGCCCTGTCGCGCGCAAGCACGCTATTGCCTGATACGATGACCGACTGGTCGATTCCGCTGAAATTGGCCGGCCATTCCGTGGCAAAGCAACCTCGCATTGCCTGGTATTTGTTTTCGCTGGGTATTGCCCAGCACCGCGCTGGACAGGATGAACAGGCGATCGAGACGCTGAAAAAATCGCTCGAAGTCGGCCCTAACTGGGTTGGCCGCGGACAGAACTACGCGGTTTTGGCGCTCGCCTGCCACCGCCTCGGCCGTGACACCGAAGCGGGTAATTGGCACAGGCAAACTCAGTCCTGGCTGAACGAAACAAACCGTGTGATGGCTGACTTCAAATTTGGCGTTGCAGGTTCAGTTTATTTAAGCGATTGGCTGTGCGCTCAGGTTCTGTTGACTGAGGCGGAAAAGCTACTGTCAGGCAACGCCGGTTCAAAATGAGCGGTTCCTTTTTCGTGAATTCCTTTGGATTGCTCAAAAAGGGACTATTTTCGGCGGGGTGTCGGACTCTGATTGGTTCGTGAAGCTCTCCAGCCTTTGTATTCAGTCAAACCTAAGGTTGTTATCAAGCTCAAATAATTCGCAGATTTTCCAGAACTAAAACCAATCACCCTGAAGAAACTATGAGACAACTCGTCTCAATCGCGCTTCTCGGATGGCTCACCTGTCCCCAACTGCTCGCGGGTGAACCAACGCCCGCCACCAACAATCTGTTCCAGATCATTCGCGCCGGAGATCATGTCTCGGTTAAAACACTGGTGAAATCCGGCGTGAACATTCATGCGAATGACGACCTGGGCAACACGCCCTTGATGGCTGCAGATCCTCCGCCACGGCACCGGCGTCGATTTTACCGGCTACAAGTTCAACACACTCTACCGCCGCATCACCCGCCGCATGGTCTTCTGCAAGCTGGACTCGCTGGCCGAGTACGTGCAGTGCCTGCGGCAGACTCCGGCCGAGATCGAGGCCCTTTATTCGGACATTCTGATCGGCGTCACCAGCTTCTTCCGCGACAAGGAATCGTTCGAGGCGCTCAAGACCCAGGTGTTCCCCCGCCTGATCCAGGACCGGTCCAAGCACGATCCGGTGCGAATTTGGACGCTCGGCTGCTCGACCGGGCAAGAGGCATAGTCGCTGGTGATGGCGTTCAAGGAGGCCGCCGAGGCAGCAGGCAGCCAGGTACCGATCCAGCTCTTTGCCAGCGACCTAAACGCCGCGGGGATTGAGAAGGCCCGCGCCGGCGTCTACCCGAAGGACATCGAGCAAGATGTGTCGCCCGAGCGGCTGCGGCGGTTTTTCACCGAAGTGGACGGTCATTACCGGATCGCGAAGTCGATCCGCGACGCCTGCGTCTTCTCCCGGCACAACGTGCTCGCCGACCCGCCATTCTCTCGCGTCGACCTCATCAGTTGCCGGAATCTCCTTATCTACCTGGAGCCGGTGACAACCTCACCGACTTGGAGCCACTCCTCGCGGAGGTGCTTGACACAGTCAGCATCAAGGATCGCGAAGTTCAGGACAAGGATGGCCGCTGGTATTCGCTGCGGCTCCGCCCGTACAAGACGCTGGACAACAGGATTGACGGCGTGGTCGCGGTGCTGGTCGACGTAGACGCCCTCAAGTGCGCCCACGCCTATACCGAAAGCATTGTGGCGACGGTCCGCGAACCGCTCCTGGTGCTGGACGCGAACCTGCGCGTGCGGTCGGCGAGCGACTCGTTTTTCGAGACCTACCGCGTCGCGCCCGAGGAAACGATCGGTCGGCCGCTATATGACCTCGGCAACGGCCAGTGGGACATTCCGCAATTGCGCCGACTCCTGGAGGAAATTTTGCCCCAGGCCAGCAAGGTCGAAGATTTCGAGGTCGAGCACGAGTTCGAGACCATCGGCAAAAAAACGATGCTGCTTAACGCCCGCCGGCTAGTCCAGGGGAGCGACCGCGCTCCGTCGATCCTGCTCGCCATCGAAGACATTACGGAACGAAAGCGGGTCGAGATACAGTTGAGGCAGAACCATGACACTTTCCATAACTTAATCGAGAACTCCCCGTTCGGCCTGTACATCGTTGATGCCCAGTTCCGCATGATGAAAGTTAGTGCGGCTTCACAGTACGTCTTCCGCAGCATCGACCCGCTAATCGGCCGCGACTTGGAAGAAGTGATGCGGATACTTTGGCCCGAAGAGTTTGTCACAATCGTGACTGGCCGATTCCGCCACACGATGGCCACCGGCGAACCGTTCGCCATGCCGAACTTCAGTGAGCAACGCCGGGACATTGCCGAAGTCGAGTCCTATGACTGGAAGATCGAGCGCATAACTCTCCCCGACGGGCAGTTTGGCGTCGTCTGTTATTTCTACGACATCACTGAGCGCAGTCGCGCGGAGAAGCAGTTGCAAGAACACGCGGCCGCGCTCGCGGAGTCCGACTGCCGCAAGAACGAGTTCTTGGCGATGCTCGCCCACGAACTTCGCAATCCCCTAGCCCCGATCCGAAACTCCGCGGAAGTTCTACGAATTTCCGAGGACACAGGGGAGACCGGCCGATCCGCAGCGGCGATGGTCGAGCGTCAGGTCTTCCAGATGGTACGATTGGTCGACGACTTGCTCGACGTGAGCCGCATCAATCGGGGCAAGATCGAAC
>JANNNN010000272.1:0-8745 GCA_031398555.1 Planctomycetia bacterium
TACATTCACTTCTCCAAAAGGCTTTACAGCGTTGGGCTTAAGACCGTTCGATCAATACCACACCATGCACAAACTAAAAGGAAAGGCGCAACATGGAAACCTGTTTTGATCGGACATGTCCGCCTTTGCCAAAATTGCGGGCAAGACCAAACGAAAGTCATAAAGGTGACTTTGGGCATGCGCTGATCATCGGCGGAAGTCGCGGGATGACGGGTGCGATTGCGCTGGCGGGATTATCCGCGCTACGCACCGGTGCGGGCTGGGTCAGCGTAGCCATTCCGGACCGTTGTCTTGAAACCGTTGCTGCTGTCTCGCCATGCCTGATGACGATTCCACTGGCCGACGATAACTTGGGGCATATCTCGTTGAATGCGATGGAGCAATTGGAACCTTGGTTCGCGAAAGCGACCTGCATCGCCATCGGGCCTGGGATGGGACGATCTCGGGAGTTGCAGTTGCTGATGAGTAAACTGCTGCGACGGGCCGATTGTCCGCTAGTCATTGATGCGGATGGGCTGAACAATTTGGCTGAATCGGGGGCATGGCCGATCAGGACCAAGCAATCCGTGGTGCTCACTCCGCATCCTGGCGAATGGTCGCGATTAAGCAGTATTTCAACGGACGATCGACTTGCTCAATGCCGAAGTGCCGTCGATACAGCCAACAAATTTGAGGCTGTTACGATTGTGCTTAAAGGGCATCAAACTTTAATTACGGACGGTCGGACTGCAGTGCTAAATTCGACCGGGACACCGGCGATGTCTGTAGCGGGTAGTGGCGACGTTTTGACAGGCATTATTACTGGACTGATTTGTCAGGGACTTTCACCGCGCGATTCGGCACACCTGGCAGTTCACGTGCATGGCCAAGCGGCCGAGGCGGCGCAACGCGCCAACGGAACGCATGTTGTACTGCCGACAGAGTTGATTGAGTTTGTTGGTAAAGCACTTGTGGAGCACACTGGGTGAGGTGTTGTAGGATTTTGGGATAGCGGAATGCCTTGACGGCTTCCGCTACCTCAATAATCACGGCTATGACACTCAGGGCCAACCCTGGGACTTCTGAAACTGGCAGCGCCCGCCACAGCATCGGCCACGGGGGACCCTTGCAGGGAGGGCGGATTTCGACGAAAGTTGTTGATAATTCTCCGAGTAGATTCAGCGTTACTGCCCACTTCGCCAACTTCCGCTATTGATGCTACAACTAATTCACAGTTTGAATGACTTTCCAAACGAGTTGCGCGGCGGCGCGGTGGCGATCGGTAATTTCGATGGAGTGCATCGTGGCCATTTTCACTTGGTCCGAGAACTGGTAGCTCAGGCGCAGCGACTCGCTACATCTGCGATCGTGTTCACGTTCGATCCGCCACCGATGGCGGTGCTGTTTCCGCAGCGAACAATCTCGGCACCTCTGACCAGCATGGATCGGCGGGCTGCTTTGCTTCACAAGCTCGGGGTGGACTTAGTCTTGGCCTACCCAACGGATATAGCCCTGTTGCGGCTGACGGCGGAAGAATTCTTTCAGCAAGTTTTACTTGATAAATTAGGCGCTCGAGCCATCGTTGAAGGGCCGAATTTTCGCTTTGGTCACGATCGGCTTGGCGATATCGCAATGCTCGGGCGACTTTGCAGCGGAAGTGGAATATCGCTGGCAATTGTGCCTTCTAAGAATGATGAAACGGGAATGATCAGCAGCACGCGGGTTCGCGATTTGATCAATTCGGGGAACATCTCGCAAGCGAACTCCCTCCTCACTCAACCTTACCAAATCGTAGGTGGAGTCGGTCACGGAGCCGCTCGCGGACGGACGATTGGTACTCCAACTGCGAACTTGACGAATATCGAGGTTCTAGTTCCACCCCATGGCGTTTACGCCGGCTGCGTTCCAGTCGGAGACAGTCTCTGTGCGGCCGCTGTTCATATCGGCCCCAATCCAACATTTGGCGAGACATCGGTAAAAGTGGAGGTGCATTTGATCGGTTGGACTGGCGAGTTGTACAACGCGCGACTGGAATGCACTTTTCTCGATCGATTGCGTGACGTTCGAAAGTTTGATTCATCGGGCGAATTGCAGGCCCAAATCGCGCTCGATCTCGAGGCATGTCGCACGATTTTCAAGAAATATGCTGCCTTGGACCGATGACAACCATTCGTGCGGTTGTCAAGTAATGGTTTTTCACGCACCATATGTGCTTTACGAATCCAATTCCAAAAGCAGCATCGGCCAAAATATGTCCTTGAACTGGGACCTTCTGACTCAACGTATCCTCCCGCACAAACGATTCATTTTGACCAGCCATATTCGTCCCGATTGCGACGCTCTTGGCAGCGAGCTTGGCATGGCAGGAATTCTCAAGCAGTTGGGTAAAGATGTTCGCATCGTTAACGGCCATCCAACGCCACCATCCCTTTCGTTCCTAGATCCTTCTCAAATGATCGAAGTCCTTGGTGAGACCACCTCCCAAAGTGAAGTAGACGGCGATTGCTTGATTGTGCTCGACACCAGTGCTTGGGCACAGCTCGGTCCGATGGGCGAAGTCCTTCGAAATTTCAAGGGAACAAAGCTGTGCATCGATCATCATGTTGGCGAAGATGATCTGGGCACCGAGTTCTTCAAAGACACCAGCGCCGAAGCGGCTGGGCATCTGGTCGCGACGCTGGCTGAAAAACTGAACGTCAAAATTACCAAGCCGATGGCAACCGCGTTGTATGCAGCGATCGCAACCGACACCGGATGGTTCCGCTTTGGATCGACGACGGCTGCTACGTATCGCGTTGCCGCCACGTTACTCGAAAGCGGCGCAGTGCCGGCAGAGATTTACTCAGATCTCTACGAGCGCGATACCCTTGGCCGCTTGCGATTACGCGGACGCATCTTGGCTCGCACCGAGCCAGAACTCGACGGCAAACTGATGCACACCTATGTGCTGGCGGACGATTTTAGTGACACCGGCGCGATTCCGAGCGACACCGAAGATGCGATTAATCTAACACTGGCCGTAGCCGGTACAAAGTTCGCCGTAATTTTCGTCGAGCAACTCAAGGGCGGATTTAAGATCAGTTTCCGCAGTCGTTGTACAGCTGATTGCAACCAAATCTCTCGCGAATTCGGCGGCGGTGGTCATAAAGCGGCTGCGGGCGCGTTCGTCGATGGCCAGCTGCGGGACGTACAACAACGCGTGCTTGATGTCGTTCGCGCTGCACTAAAGAATGTAACCTAGCAATGAAAGTTAAACGACTTCGCGAAGACTTCGTAGTTCGCGAGATGACTGAGTTCCCTGTACCAGGCGGACCGCATTCAACCTATTTGCTTGAAAAATCAGGCCTCGGCACACCCGAGGCGATTCAAGAAATCATTAAATGCTGGAACCTCTCGCGGTCGCAGATCGGTTACGGCGGCTTGAAGGATCGGCACGCGGTAACATCGCAGACGATTACCATTTATCGCGGACCAGAGCGCGACATTGAGCAGCGGAGTTTTACGCTGACCTATATCGGCCAAGCTCCGCGCGAATTCGGCGCTAAAGATATTCAATCGAACGCATTCGAAATTACCCTCCGCGGTCTGCGGGCTGACAAAGTCGAAGCGATTCAGCAGGCTTGTTCCACGCTTGCGGCAGGCATTCCAAATTACTTTGATGACCAGCGTTTCGGATCATTAGGAACCAGTCGACAGTTCGTTGCGCAGCCTTGGTGCCTAGGTGATTACGAACGTGCGCTGTTTCTGATGATCGCGGAGGAGAATTCGCACGACCGACCTCGCGAGCGTGAGCAGAAGGAGATTTTGCGCAAGCGCTGGGGCGATTGGATCGAATGCAAACGTGTTCTTGATCGCTCGCATCGTCGCAGCATCGTGACGTATCTTTGCGATCATCCAACGGATTTTCGTCGAGCGCTCGCGCTGGTGCGAATTGACTTGCGAAGCATTTACGCGGCAGCATTTCAGAGCCAACTTTGGAACCAAGTCGTCGCGCAGTGGTGGCGAAACCAATTGCCCGATGACAAGCTGTTAAAAGTCCAGGGGGCGGGAAGTGAGTTGGTGTTTCCGGCGAACATGAACCCTGACTTGTCGGCGAAAGCTTGTCGCCTCCAGATTCCGCTACCATCGGCCCGTCAAAAAGATTATTCCCTCGAGATCGGCGGGTTGCTAGACAATGTGTTGACCCAATACGCGATGCAGCGTCACGAGATTCGTTTCAAGTATCCTCGCGACACTTTCTTTTCAAAAGGCGTCCGTGATGTAATGCTGCTACCACGGGGACTGAAGTGGCATCAAGGACTGGATGAGGTCGTTGGTCGCGATGATGTGTTTAAACTGAAACTTGATTTTTCATTGCTGCGCGGCCAATACGCCACTATGTTAATCAAGTTTCTCGACACGGTCAGTCATGGGGCCGTGAGCGACATGTTTGAAGAAGAACCGCTGCCCGAATCCGAATCCGAATCCGCTGAAGAGAGCCCTGAATTCGGCAGTGAAGAGTGAGTGATACGTGACGTGGCCGACGCTGCCAACGTCGGTTAGTTGGACAATAAAAAAATACCAGCGAACCCACAATCTGGGAATTGCAGCCTAGATGCAAAGGGCTCCACCATTGCTCAAGCTGGTCGGCTGACGTGTCGGCCGTCACTGGCCCTTGGACGAATGTCATCGGTTTGCGGCACCTTCTTCTTTGGCACCGTCTTGCGGAGCCCCTGCGTAGGACGTACCCGTTTCGATTGAGCATTCGTCGGAGAGTTCTGGGGGATGGCAATTTGCCAGTCGGGACAGATGCTGGCAGCATCTGCACGAACCAGCTAGCCCGCGAAACTGGAATTGTGCAGTTCACGCTGGGCTAACTCAAAATCATGGTCGACCATAATCCGGGCCAACTCACGAACATCGGTGGTGGCGGACCAGCCAAGTTTCTTCTTTGCTTTGCTCGGGTCGCCTAGCAACAAATCGACTTCGGATGGACGAATGTATCGTGGGTCGATTTCGACGTATTCATTCCAATCCAATTCGAGTTGGCCGAATACCATATCGAGGAAGTCGCGAATCGTACGCGTTTCACCAGTTGCGATGACGAAGTCTTCAGGCGTGCTTTGTTGCAGCATTAGCCACATCGCTTCGACATAGTCTTTGGCATATCCCCAGTCGCGTTTTGAATCCAAATTGCCGAGGTACAGTTTCTTTTGCAGCCCGACTTTGATTCGAGTCGCGGCGCGTGTAATCTTGCGAGTCACGAAGGTTTCGCCACGACGAGGTGATTCGTGATTGAAAAGGATGCCATTGCAAGCGAACAAATCGTAACTGCGTCGATAGTTGATCGTTTGGAAGTACGCGTAGACTTTCGCGCAGGCGTATGGGGATTGGGGATTAAACGGTGTGGTTTCGGTCTGCGGTGTCTCAAGAACCATTCCGAACATTTCGGAGCTAGACGCTTGGTAGACTTTGACCTGCTTGCGTTTGTTCAGCAGGCGGGCGGCTTCAAGCACATTCAATGCACCCACGCCATCGCTCATCAGGGTGTAAACCGGCTGATCAAACGAAACTCTTACATGGCTCTGGGCACCGAGGTTGTAAATCTCGTCAGGTTCGATTTCTTGGACCAAGTTCGTCAGGGCCTGGCCGTCAGTCAAGTCACCATAGTGCAGTAGCAGTTGTGGCTTTTGATGAACATCGTGATACAGGTGGTCAATTCGCCCCGTAGAAAAGCTACTGCTACGGCGTACAAGGCCATGGACTAAATAGCCCTTTTCTAGCAATAATTCAGCCAAATACGAACCATCTTGACCGGTAATGCCCGTGATCAGAGCTGAACGCGACATGGAAACCTCAGACTGCTTAAGAGAAATCAGAACTATTGGAATTAATGGGCAAACGCCTTAGGATTCGCGAAGTCTTCCTTGCGCGAGTTCATCTAAAAAGGCGGCGTAAGTGTACTTCAGGCCATCCTTGAGCGAAGTAGTTGGATTCCAGCCCGTCGATTTGATCAATGAAATATCTGTCAACTTGCGAGGCGTTCCATCTGGCTTGCTAGTGTCAGTCACAATTTGGCCTTTGTAGCCAATTTCGTCAGCGATCAATTGCGTTAGCTCAAGGATGCTTAGATCTTCACCCATACCGACATTCACCCAATCAGGCGGATTTTCGATCTGGAGTAAATGTACCAAGGCGTCGGCTAAATCGTCAACATACAAAAACTCGCGGCGTGGAGAACCCGACCCCCAAATTGTTATGTTCGGTGTACCGTTTTGTTTTGCATCATGAATTCGGCGAAGCAGGGCAGGGAGCACATGACTATTGGCGGGGTGGTAGTTGTCACCCGGGCCATAAAGATTGGTTGGCATCGCGGAATGAAACAAAATCCTATATTCACGGCGATAATACTGGCAAAGCTTTAGTCCGCAAATTTTGGCGAGTGCGTAGGCCTCATTGGTCGGTTCCAGAGGACTGGCGAGCAGTTGGTCTTCCGCAATGGGCTGAGTCGCGTGCCGGGGGTAAATGCAAGTGCTGCCTAGGAACAAGAACCTTTTCACACCGCTGCGATAGGCGGCATTGATCGTAGCCAACTGGGCATTTAGGTTCTCGACAAGAAATTCGACTGGGAAGGTACTATTGGCATGAATACCCCCCACACGAGCCGCCGCGAACACCACTGCCTCGGGTTTATGAGCGTCAAAGAACTTCTGGACAGCAACCGCATCTTCAAGATTTAGTTCAGCACGCGAAGAGGTGATTAACCGACAATCGGTTTCTCGAGCCAAGCGGCGGCATACAGCCGATCCGACCATGCCTCGATGACCAGCAACGTAGACGGAAGAAAACACAGTTTGACCTGAAAATACGAAGAGAAAGAGTGATTCGCTGTTAAGATGGTAGTTTCTACTACCGGCACTGGAAAGGGAGAGGGTTCGTATAGGCTAGGAAGATCCTAAGAAATGGCAAAATGTGACCTGTGAGGTGGATTAAATCGGATCCGCTTGGCAATCGTCAATGGCAACCGAAATCCCTTGGTCCATAAAACGTACCGAAATCTGCAAGCGGACTTCTTTGTCGCGACGGACGATTACGCCCTCATAACCAGCGAACGAACCGTTCCGAATACGGACTTTCATCCCCGGTTCGAGACGGCGTTCAGGTGCCAGCGGCGCATTCATCGCAACTAAATTGAAGACTTGAAGCAGGTCCGCGACCAGCTTATCCGGCTCCGGGACAGGCATATTGCGACTGACGCAACCGGTACATACGGTACGGTAACGAGCGTCTTCATCACCACAAACAAATACATAATTGGCAAATAACGGTTCGTAACTCTTCCTTAAGCGACCATTTGGCGAGCGATAGGTTCGCTCGATAACCGGTGCGTAGAAAGCGATCTTCTCTTCGATCAATTGACGCATCAACTTCTTTTCTCGCCTAGCCATAGTGTACATAGCCCACCATGGTTCCTTCAAAGCCTGCTCGCTCGTGAGCAGGTCCAGCGGAAAAATATCGGTTTCGCGATTCAGAAGCGGCATAATGCTGTTGATTCTTCCCCAAAATTCAACCTGCGTCTCGCTCGATCAGTATTGCCTCATTTTATCACTCATATCGCCAGTCTGAATAGCTTGATTTATTGTGAAATCGGCTAGTGACTGAATATTGACGCCACAATTGTCGGTTGTGCAAGCGGATACCACGTCCCCAGTTTACTGAGGCGAAAAACTGACAATGACACCTACATGGCGATGCGTCGTCACCCAATCAAATTCAGTCACTTCGAAGGTCGATCCGAAGTGAACGGACGAGAGGTAATTACGCCCTCCTCGGGACTGCTTGCGGTCGCGTACAAGCGCTTGGGAATGCGCCCTGCTAGAAATGCTTCGCGACCAGCGATAGCGGCGTGCTTCATCGCGATGGACATGCGAATTGGATCGCGTGCATGGGCGATTGCCGAATTCAAAAGTACACCATCAGCCCCCAGTTCAAACGCTACTGAAACATCACTGGCTGTGCCCACACCGGCATCAATGATGACAGGATAATCTGGATCGCCTTCTTTCAAATATTCAAGAATGATACGGAGATTGTTCGGATTTAGAATTCCTTGGCCGCTACCGATTGGGCTGCCCGCTGGCATCACGCTGGTCGCCCCAGCTTCCTTAAGTCGTCGAGCGACAATTGGATCATCGCTAGTGTAACATAGGACTTGAAAACCGGCATCCACGAGCGTCTTACAGGCTTCAATGGTCGCAATAGGATCGGGTAGCAGAGTCTTGCTATCGCCCAAAACCTCCAGTTTGACCCAGTTTGCGCCACGATTCTCCAGCGCTCTCAAAATTTCGCGGCCCAGCTTGGCGACGCGTACCGCATCGACAGCGTTGTAGCAGCCCGCTGTATTGGGCAACAACAAGTACTCTTGGGGGTCGATGTAATCGAGGATGTTCTGTCCCAGTCGGTCATACATTTTTTCGCGGCGGACCGCAACTGTGACTACTTTTGAACCCGACGCAGCCAGCGAATCTCGCATGATCTCAAGCGTGTCGTACTTGCCACTCCCTAGTATCAAGCGACTAGGAAGCGTGTGGTCACCGATCTTAAGTTGGTCTTGCATTGAAACTAGTTCGAGATGGCGCGGGGGAGAAAGTTCGATGAGCTCTCAGCAGCGGCTCAGCCGCCACCCACAAGCGTAACGACTTCAATTGTATCGCCCGCTTGCACTTGATGGGTAGAGTGCTCTTCATGCGGCACAATTTCCAAATTCACCTCCACCGCCACCAATTT
>JANNNN010000285.1:0-3535 GCA_031398555.1 Planctomycetia bacterium
TCCCCTACAACGTTCTCATACACTGCTGGCCCGAACTGGCTGAGCAAACGGGACAGCGATAGCGGGAATCCAAATGGATCAATGCCACCAACGCCTAGATCCTCGCGTGTGGGACGTACGGCGATATTGTAAAAACCAGCATCATACACTGCGCTGTTGCCGTCCCCCATCACCATCCGTTCGAGCGGTTCAAAATCGACGTATTGAACTGCAGCCGTTGTGAACTCAGCCCCGCGGTGGCAATTAACGCAGCGACCCTTATTGAGAAATACATCTAATCCATTCTTCTGCAGTGCAGTCAGCGCCGCCGTGTTACCTTCTGCATAGCTGTCGTAAGGAGTCTGATCAGAGACCAGCAATGATTCGTATAACTGAACCGCCAAACCGAAATAGAGGCTGAAGTTGACTTCCATTTGAGTGTACGTCGCAGTTGGATCAGGTCCTAAACCCGGACCAGGAGTGGCGTTGGCCAACGATTCCGAGGAATTCGCATGCGCGCTACCAACCGACGTACTTGAAATTGCATCAATGCCAACCCTGCCAGTACCTTGCCACCACTCCGGCTTGAACGCTTGACGGATCATTGCCGCATAGTCAGTTACGACGAGACCAGGCGATTGGCCTCGGCTGAGCGATCCGAGCACGCTATCCGTTGGATGAACGATTTGCACCGCGAGCGGACGCTGCTTGAGCAAGCGGCGCCCTAGTTCAGGAAACACCTTGCCTGCCGATGACATTTCGAATGCACTTAATGGTGGACCGGCCGCCTGCGACGCCAAGCTGGCGTTGTCGATCGCTACTGAAACTGCCTTCATGGTCCCCGGCGTACTTGCAAAGTAAACACGCGCCTGAGTGTCTCGCAATCCAAATGGGTTTACACCATTAAAAATATTCGACGCGCGACCATCCCAAAAATTGCGTTGATTGAAAACCGCGTTAATCGCAGTTGGCGTATTACGCGGCTCAACGCGCCGTGTATTTACCAAACCGATGTGGAACACATCGTCATACACAGGTCGGTTGACCTCCTTGTTATTGGCGTCGAGCTTTAGATATTGCCGGAAAAACACCCCTTGCGAACTCGCAACATCATTTCGATCAGCGAGTACACTCGAAGCAGCATTATTTACATCTTTTAACTTGTGGAAAGGAAAGTCGGTAGCCTTCAGTGTGTAGTTCGGCCCACCTACTTGAAAAGTCGTGTCAGGTGAAGGATTACCTTGGGAGTCAACTCGCAACAGACCCGGGCTCACCTGATTCTTAACCCGGTTATCTGCTCCTGCATGGAAGTGACAAGTGGCACAAGCCGAGACGCCATCGCTGCCTACCTGCATATCCCAAAACAGGGCTTTACCCAGTCGAATCGCCGCGGCACTATCTGCGATAAAACTGTTCAAATTGGACGGCACTGGGACAGGTACTTGGCGGAGCGATTGCAGGCTTGGTTTTGGTGGCGGCGGCGCAGGGCTTTTCTTAACCTGAGCATGTGCGGTATTGGCGGACACCGCAATCACGTACAAACCTAAAAGAAACTTCAGAATGTTTACTCGCATACGAAATCACGACTTTCTAAACTGAAAACGAAGCAAATAACCGACCAAGTGCAGACGTTCCATTTCCTTTTTCACCCGAGGCGCGCTATTAGATGCTCTTAAATCGCTCAGTCAAGTTGCGGTTCGGGTAATTTGGGAAGGTGCGGCAATATGCCGCTAATGCGAACTCTGGGAAGCTTTCGCGAGATAAGATCAACCGGCTGCAGCTAACACAGCCCATTACTGTCGGAGTACGCCCTAAAACAGGTTGGTTACCTCGCTGGATTCCGGCTGATATGACTAAACCAACGTAACGACCATTTGTTACAGAATCCGAAGTTTGACGACTTAACTAACCCGAACCTACGATTGGCAGTTATTAATTTAGGCGATTTGGGAAATTGAAATTCCCCTTGCCTGAATTAGTAGCAAACGTATGGCGGAAACGGCTCGCGATGGGCGCGCCAAGACTTGTCTGATTGAGCAGTTGCAGCTTGCTCAAGTCGTTGATCAAGAGCAGCTTGAACAACTACCTAAAGACCGCTCTCCAAACGTGAAAGATCTTTGGACTTTTCTTTGCGACAACCATCGCTATGACGGCACCTACAAGTCCGTTCACAAGAAGAGTAGGCCGCGTTTTGGGCGTGTTACTTGAGGAGATCGCGAATCTGGTTCACAAGCGGCTCGATCTGTTGGGCGAGGGAATCGAGGCCGTGCTTTATTGCGATACCAAGAGCCTCTTTTATCAGCGGCAAGCCCTCAGCAGGATGAGATATGAGCCTTGGCCACCAGCTTCGGCACCGCTTTCACGATCGCGCGGCGTTCATAATCACTCAGCGGCCGGAGGGCTACCTCGACGTACTCGCGCTCGCCGAAAGCGGTTAGAACCTTCGGGGTCTTCTGTGGTCCGTGCATGTCACGAAAGGTTGACGAGATGAAGACACGGATCGTTTTCCACAGCGTGGGCATGTGCTGGCACCTTGGTTTACACAACGCACCCACCAATAATCGTGATTGCTGGGTTCGGGAAATTCAACCGAAAAATTGGCGCGCCCAATTCGACCGAGCGTTACCAGCCAACCGTCGCACAGAATTCGCTTGCCAGTTGGGTTGCGACGCTTAGCCTGCCGCTGTTTCTTCTTCTCCTCCCCAGTTGTCTCGCGTCGTTGCTTTCCAGCTTCCTCAATCGACACTGTCACCAAATCGAAAGCCGCTGAAGCGATCTGCTCGCCGCTTTCGGCCTTGATGCGATCATACGCAGAGGTATGCACCGCTTCGTCTGGCGACTGGGCCATTGCAGCTCGAATCGGATTCAAGTCCACCTACATCGCGCAAGCCAACAACCCCGCTTCGTCCATAATACGCTGCGCTTTGAAACGTCTTTCCCAAAAACGGCCGGTACAATCATCTTGTTTATTCGCAAGCCGCGCGATCGGTTCACTGAGGGCTCGCATAAACCACGAGATATCCGACAAACGCTCTCGTACTTCAGCCATCCGTTGCTCGTTTCCGGCCAGCGTCTTCACATCATTTTCAGTGGGCTTAGCCAGTTGTTCGTCCAGCCGCCGACCAGGAAAGACTCGCAGCCACCTCAGCGCAGCTTTCTTCATCTGACCAAACGGCGACTACATCGGGCCGGTTCCGCAAGATAAGGTGTATATGATTTGAGAGTACGGCGTAGGTCAGGATATCGACCGCAAACACCGAAGCCAGCGATTCCATCCGCCGCCGAATCCACTCGCGTCTAAATGGAAAATCGACGCCTGAAATTTCATCCACGCCAGCCAAGAAAGCGCGGCGGACACATCGCTGCACGGCGTGTACGATACAGACCTCATTAGCCACGAACTGTTCATCTCGGGTAGGTCTTACCATGACTATGCTCCTCTCTAGTGGCTAATGTTCATCTCCTATGCGGCAACATACCAAACCCCACTTCCAAGTCGACAGTAGATGGGTGGCACCATCCGTTCGATTCTAAGCCCTGAGTACGCCCGGAAAAC
>JANNNN010000325.1:0-6568 GCA_031398555.1 Planctomycetia bacterium
AGCCCGAGTCTAACGGGCTGTGGAGACTTGCTCGGCAGAGCCTCGTTCTCCCGTTCCATGTTGTCGGCTAACATCCTGTCGTTTGTCACCCTCGCCAACCCCAAAATCTAACTTGGACAAAGCACTAGCGTCGGCCACTAACCCACTCGATGGCTATCGCTACGAAAACAAAAAAACGTGGCCTCACCAACCATGAATAGGGCACTTTGAGAGCGTTGCGAACCATGGCCATCCCGACGACCATCGCGTACAAGAAAATGTAGCTTCCGCCAAAGGCGATGCTCATGCTGTTGAGGCTGCGGATGAGCCATGCGACAGTGACCAACGTAACAACTACTCCCGGAAAAGAATTGCAGCTGTTTTCGTAAGCAACCGGACGCACCGTAAACGACTCGGATATATCCGGTTTCTCACGAAACCAGCTACGACAAAACTAGCAGTTGTTAAACTCTAGCAGTTTCTTGCTGATTCAACTCGGACCCTTTGATGCTTTTTATTGACTCGACCTTACCTACTGTTGCCGCAAACTTAGCGGTCGAAGAAGCTCTACTTGAACTCGCCGAGCAAGGACGTTGGGGGCAGGAATACCTAAGAATCTGGCACGCAGATGAAGTTTTTGCCGTTATTGGCCGGGGCAGCAAGTATCTACAAGAGGTAAATGGGTCGGCTTGTGAAGATGCTGGCATTTCTGTGTTCCGACGAATCAGCGGCGGAGCTGCGATTGTGGCAGGACCGGGTTGTTTGCTATATGCAGTAATGCTGTCACTTCGACATCGCCCTGAATTGCAAATGGTCGACGTGGCTCATGAGTTTGTGATGCAAGAGATGGTCTCGGCACTCAAGCCAGTCGCACCGCATTTGACGTACGCTGGCACCTGTGATCTGGTCATCGACGGTCGCAAAGTTAGCGGCAACAGCTTGCGAGTGCGACGTGAGTGGCTGTTGTACCACGGAACGCTATTGCTCGACATGGATTTGCAGAACATGGATCGTTTCCTCAACCACCCACCGCGAGAGCCTGAATACCGACAGCATCGGCAACATCACGACTTCGTGGCCAACATCGGTTGTGCGGCTGAGGTCGCCTCACAGCTATTGCAGCAGCAATGGCGAGCGGAAGCAGGCAACGTAGAGTTACCCTTGGAAATGACGGACGAGCTAGTCAAGCAAAAATACACCCAAGACAGTTGGAACAAGCAGCGTTAGTCTTATGAGCCGCCGGCGCTAGCCGCGGGCTTCGAAGTACGTGACATTACCACTTTATCGACAAACAAACGGACATGCCTTTCGCAAACGAACACGCAACACGGATCCCATAGTGGTACATATTAAATTAACGTTTATTGAAGAGGCAAGGACCCGCCCCGCACATGATTAATGTAGTCAACACGCTTTCATCGCTAACGTATGAAGTGGATTTTACTCAAGCCTCGCGCCATTTGCTGTCCGTTTCGCTATGGATTCCTCGAGCTGTCAACAACGCCCTAACAATCGTCTTTCCAGTATGGACTCCGGGCAGCTACATGGTCCGCGAATACACTCGCAATATCGAATCGCTGGTCGCATCGTCGCACGCATCGATCCACGAACCAATAATTGAAAATATTGCTTCGCGACGCATTGGAAAAAACAGTTGGCAATTCGACGCGGATTCCGCCGCATGGATTCAAGTGCGTTACCAACTGTATTGCCGTGAAATGTCCGTCCGCACCAATTGGGTCGAGCAGGGGTTTGGCTTCATTACGGGTGCCGCGGCGTTCCCATACATAAAGGGTAGACAATCGGAATCAATCGATATTCGTCTGCGAGTTCCGGAGGATTGGGGCAGTGTCGCTACATCGCTTAAGCAACTAGATCGCACTATCCGTTCAATTCGCTTACGCGCCGAGAGTTTTGATGACTTAGCCGATTCGCCGATCGCGATTGGTAGTTTTCCGGTTCGGAGTTTCGAAGTTGGCGATCGGATGCATTATCTCGCCAACGTCGAAAGTGACGAACACGGAGAAGACCCCAGTGACCATCTCTGGGACATGGACAAAGCCATCGCTGACGTTGCCAAGATTGTGGCCGAAGAGCAACGTTTCTGGGGCGACGTTCCGTACGACCAATATTGGTTCATCAATTTGTTAACTGAGACAGGTGGCGGTCTGGAGCATGACAATTCGACTGTGCTCATGAGCAGTCGCTGGACGATGCGCAAACGCGATTCGTATCTTAACTGGTTAGCTCTCGTCAGCCACGAGTTCTTTCATACGTGGAACGTTCGCCGTCTGCGGCCTAAAGCTCTGATGAATTATGACTACAATCAAGAGCAATACCTGCGTGAGCTGTGGATCGCAGAGGGAATCACAAGTTACTTCGACGACTTGTTCTTGGTTTGGACAGGGCTGTGCACTCGCGAAGAATATCTCTGTCGACTCTCAAAGAACATTCAAGCCGTCCAGACTGCGCCGGGTCGGTTGGTCCAAGGTTTAGTAGACGCGTCCTGGGATACTTGGGTCAAGCATTATCGACCAGACGAAAACACGCAGAACGCTCGTATCAGTTATTATCTCAAAGGTGCTATGCTCGCATGGATCCTTGATAGCGAGATGCGACGCCTCAGCGATGACCAAACCGATCTCGCGGCCGTTATGAAGGAGCTCTGGCAAGAGTTTCGCCACACCGGTTATACGATTTGCGATTTCGAACGCCTAGTTGAATTACACTGTGGTACGGAGCTGCGAGCGTGGTTGCATGCTCAAGTTCGTGAGGCTCAAGAATTAGATTTTGCTAGTACCCTCCGTTATTTCGGGTTGCGTTTCAAAGCGGGTAACGGCAAGAAGGAGGGCGTTTGCGAGAAACCTGCAAGCGATGTGTGGATTGGCTCCGATTCATCGGCCACGGAAGGACGCTTGCTCGTGCGTCGGGTGTTCCGTGGTTCGCCGTCCGACGCCGCTGGTTTGAATGTCGACGATGAACTTGTTGCACTTGATGGTTATCGGCTGACAGTAGACGTTTGGCCCGATCGATTGAGCATGTATCAACCCGGACAAAACCTTGAATTGCTCGTATCGCGTCGCGGACGAATTAAGCAGCTGACCATTTGCTTAGGCCGCAAGCCCGCACACAACTGGCAGTTAGAGATCGATCCAGCCGCAACGTCCGCTGGCAAACAGAATTTGAATCAATGGTTGCGACTTTTACCTCCTCCTATCTCCACTCCGATGATTGCTGGTCAATGCGAATCAATTTCGTAAACTCAGCGGACGATTACAAACGCCATCCGTCGAGGCCGTTAAATATATACTGTGTATCCCCGTTTTGCTGTTCGAGAGATTCTTTGTAGAATGCAGGCAGTTTAGGTAGTTTCATTGAGTTGACATGTCGATTTTGTGGTTTTTTGACACCCAAAAGTTGTAAAATGCAAGCGGCATTTCAGCAAACTACATCAATATTTTTCCGACCTTTAGCTCTTCGGAGATGCCCTTAACGGATACGCTCCCTTTCGTTTCCAGGGAGAATCGGTCACCGACCGATTGCATTACTTAAGCAAAGGCGGATCATAACTCACAAAGAAACCCGCTGGTGGAACTAAGGTTGAAGCGGGTGCGAAGGACTGCCAAGTCAAGGCAAAATCCCCCAACTCATATTTTGATTTAGGTACGTCCGACTTTGGAACCAATTTGGGCGCATACTCGTGCCATTTGCTCATGATGCCGCTCAAACGCAGCTGATCGCCGACCTCACCCGTTGTCGGCTCGGGGGACTGTCGCATCTTGCGGTAGAGTAGGAGGGGCGCTGATTCATGTACGCCATTGCTTGTAAAGTAAGTGAGCGGATAGATACGCGATGTAACACCCGGCAATGCATGGGGATGCGAATCAATTACACACTGCACGTTAATCTGGTCGAACACATGTCCGCTTTCAGATTCCAGGTTGGAGCTCAACCACACGTTGCGAAGGACTTTGCCTTCGCTATCGATTTCTCGAATTCCATCCAGTAATGGCAGACATTCTTTGTAGGACTCTTGATCTGCCGATGCGATTAACCGCGAGTCGTAAATGACTCTCGCTCCTGCACGGAGCAGTTTTCGATAAAGCTGCAAATCGTCTTTGTAAGAGTGGACATAACCCCGGTTGCTGGCCGTCTTGTAGTCGAAAAATAACAAGACGATATCCGGGCTAACCAAACGTGAGCCCAAACGTGGACCCTGAGCGCTCACCATGAAAAGGTCCGACGTCTCAACTTGCGCATTAGCAAGTGGATACTCATTCCATCGCATTATTGCAATGGCCACACCCCAACAGATCAATCCGAATAGTAAAGGTAAAATAACGCGACGCACTGATATTTGTCCAAGAGTAAAGGTCAGAATGTCTCAGCTTTAAAAGCAAATGAACGCTCTACGGCGCCCATCGGCTGGTGTCCGAATAACAGACCACCGCCGACTCCAAACAGCAAAGCGGTTTGCTCACACCGGAAAACTCGATCCATTCTATTTCCTTGTAGTCCTACCAGCCCCGTGGCAGGCCGCCAATCATCGCTTCCATGGACTTCGAATAGTAGTCGAACTCGAATTTTGATGTTTATTCACTGGTCCTCCAAAGGATGGATATGTATTTTTGGCTGGTGGGGGGCGATATTTAAGTAGAGCACGCTATCAAACTTCTGGATCACGAATGCGAGCGGGTTGGGAAAACGCTCGGTACAAGTACTTAAGCAAACCTAACGAATAGCCCACTACATACAAGATTGTAAAAGTAGTAAGGCCACCACCCATGAGTCCACCGAATTTCCAGTTGGCGATTGCGAACATCGTCTTTGAGCCCTTTTGGGTAGAGCTCAAGAACTCGTTGGACCTGCCCACCACACTTTCAAGGCTAGCTGGTGACACACTTATTTCGACCAGTTGATCACCCATTCCATGGATTTGCAGGAACCCTTCGCCGTCGACGTGGACAATTTTGTGGGTGTCGCGACCATATTTACGCTCTTTCATGGTTTTGCCTGCCCGCTCTCGGTCACTGATTCCGATCACTTGATCGACATGTTGAATCTTGAAGGGGACGAAGAAGAACATACAAGTTCGAGTCGTACAACGCACCGTTTCTCCGCTGCGCTCGAAAGTCAACCAAGTTGCCGGAGCCATCAAAGTTACACCGCCGGGGAATACGACGCATATCAGAAATACGATCACGTGTTGCAATAGAATCCCACCACTGGTCGGACGAGTTCCGTGAGCTTGCATTTTAGATTTCCATGGAGTCTGGTTCCGAAAAAGCGAATTAGCACTAGGGGATTTCAATTCGACCCGTCATGCTCGCCATTTTCGGAAACTTGCAAGAACAGCCAGGCACGAGCGTAATTCCAATAGCGATTGGCCGTCGCGCGAGAAATCCCGAGAGCATCACACGACTGTTCGACCGTTAGGCCACCGAAGAATCGAAGCTCGATGAGTTTTGCCTTCACGGGATCTTGTTCAGCCAGTTTCGCAAGCGCTTCGTCCAAGCGAATCAGTTGCTCGTCATCAAACTCAACAGCTACTTCTTCCAGCGAAAACTCGACTTTGTTACGATCACCGCCACGTTTGAGGCTGTGCTTCTTTCTCGCGTTATCGATTAATATTCGTCGCATCGCGCTGGCAGCGGCCGAAAAAAAGTGCGGAACGCTATCCCATATTTGATGCTCGTTGGGGGCGACCAAGCGTAGGAAAACTTCGTGCACCAAAGCCGTTGGCTGAAGCGTCTGACCGGGGCGCTCATGCTTGAGTCGGGCGGCAGCTAATTTATGCAGTTCGGTGTAAACCAATCCAAACAGTTCATTGGACGATCCGGGTTCCCCGCAGCCGTCAGCCGTATTCGGCGAAATCTGTTTTTCATCGGTCATCATGCACGCCTGTCACTGAACTAAGACTCAAGAAGCGAGTAGTGTCTAGTTTTAAAATGTTATTGTGCGAAGTGAGACTTTTGGAACTTGTTTTACGCATTGTATTTATCGTCGTATGCTTACTCACCCGCGGTTAGAAGGCATAATAGGCCAAATACGGTCAATTCACAAATGGTATGGTCGAGTGGCTCGGTTCGCAACGATTAGCCCATTGACTTTTTAGCTATGCAAAAATGACTGAATCCGATATTTTTATGGCGGCTGTTCAGATTGAGGAGCCAAGTGTGCGCACGGCGTTCCTTGAATCAGTTTGTCACGGCGACTTGGATAAGCGTCGCAGAATCGAACGCTTAATTGCCCAGTACGGTAGTTGGCAAGGCGCGTGGGATGGGTTTTCCAACAAGCTGGCGGAGCGATTCGTTGAGTCGATCGGAACGGTTGGCAGCGATCCACAGCAAAACGCGGGCGATCAACTTGATCCAGCATTTCTTTCGGGTGCGCGCATTGGGGCCTATGAAGTTTTGCATCGGCTAGGCTCAGGTGGTATGGGGGAAGTGTATTTAGCCAACGACCACCGGTTGGGACGCAAAGTCGCGCTAAAAATACTACCGCAGCGGTACTCCTATTCAACCCAGTGGATTCAGCGATTCGAACGTGAAGCTCGGGCGGCTAGTGCGCTCAATCATCCTAATATTTT
>JANNNN010000348.1:0-7624 GCA_031398555.1 Planctomycetia bacterium
GGCGGGACAGCCGATTCCACCACGTACGAAGATACGTCTGTTGCGCGGAGGATTTCGCGTGATGGCAGTGGTCTCACTGTTTAATCGAGGTATTCATGCTGTTTCAGGCTAACGCTACCGTTCGATCTATCCGCCACGCCATGGCTGCTGCGATCGCAATATCCGTCGCCAGCACCGCGCACGCTCAAATCACTTTGCGACCCGCACCCGAGCGTATCGTCGAGCACCCAGTGTCCCGCGACGCTGAGCCTGTGATGCAAGAGCCGCTTCAATTTGGAAGCAGCAACCTCGCTGTCAACTCTCACAACGTGTCCGCCCGCACCAGTGAATTCCAACAGCTTCAGCAAGAAGCCGATGTAATGGACCGGCAACTTAGCCTAATCCGTAGAATCGCTAAGTACGCAGGGCCAAGCATCGTTCATATTGAAGCGTCCAAGAAGTCAGACCCGGGGAAAGGTTTCGCAAGCAGTCGCGTTGAAGAAGCTGGGGCCGGCGTCATCGTTGATTTGAACGGTGGTCAGTACATTCTTACCAACCGTCATGTGATCCATCCGGCTGAAACATCCTCTATCTTGATTGAAACCAACAGTGGACAGCAACTGCGACCAGTAAAAGTTTGGACGGATGCTTCGACTGATGTTGCCGTAATGAAAATCGACCACCCAAAACTGATTTCGGCAGATCTGGGTAACAGCGATCAAATGGACATCGGCGATTTTGTGCTCGCCGTCGGTAGCCCATTTGGACTCAGCCACTCTGTCACTTATGGCATCATCAGTGCCAAAGGCCGACGCAACCTCGAACTGGGTTCGAAAGAAATCGAAATTCAAGATTTCTTTCAAACCGATGCAGCGATCAACCCAGGTAACAGTGGCGGTCCACTGCTCAACCTACGCGGACAAATCGTAGGTATTAACACGGCCATCGCCAGCAACTCTGGGGGCAACGAAGGCATTGGGTTTTCAATTCCGATCAATATGGCCATGACCGTCGCAGAACAGCTCGTCACACGCGGGAAACTTCAACGATCCTATTTAGGCGTTCAACTCGAAAACACTTTCGATAGTCTCACTGCACATCGCTTAGGGTTGCCGTCGACAACCGGTGCACTGGTCAAGTCGATCATCCCCAGCTCTCCAGCCCAGCGAATGGAATTGCGTGTGGGTGACGTTATCGTAGAATTTGATGGCGTCCGGATCGAAAACGACGGTCACTTAGTCAAAACAGTTGGGCTAACACCTGTCGGTCGTAACGTCAACGTAATCTTCTATCGTGACGGCAAACGCCTCCGGTCCTCGGGTACTTTGGATCCAAATCCCGATCAGTGACACGTAGCCTAGGCTTCCAGCCTGGGTTCTTCGTCTGGGTTCTTCGTCTGAGTTTTTCGCCGTGGAGTCTTCGTCATACCCTAGGTAAACAAAGTAGCTGGTTTCGTAAGAAACCGGCTGCACCCAAGTTGGTTCTCGACTTATTCCGGTTTCATACGAAACCAGCTACCCCTCAGGAACTTGAATCTGTATCTGATCGTTGACGACACGAACGACAAAAGTGTCGACAGCGATCTTTGGATTGTCTAACCAAGTTCCATCGCTGATTGCAAACCGCCAGTGATGCCATGGACAAGCAATCGCGCAGCCATCGATGTAGCCTTCTGCAAGCGAAGCCCCCTGGTGCGGACAGAAGTCATCAATGGCGAAGTACTTGCCTTCGTTGAAAAACACCGCCACCGTTCGCTTGCCAATTGCGTACGCCCTCCCCTGCCCTTCCGGAATATCACCGGCACGAGCCACGGTGACAAAGGGTTTTTCATCGGGTTCGTCTGGGAACAATGGCGTCGCATCATCTTGCATCAAACTCACCGCTTAACGTCCGAGCGCACGATTCATGTTCTTCTTATAAGCCTCAACGCCGGGTTGGCCGTAAGGATTAATGCCAAGTAGCCGGCCTTCTACTACCGTAGCCAACATCAGCATCTGAAAATACTGACCCAAACAAAACTCGTCGGCCCGCGGCATATAGAGATTAGTGCTCGGACGACCATCGTCACGCAACGCCTGATTGGTGCCGGCTATCGCCGCCGCAATCACATCCGGCAACGTCTTGGCTGCCAAATCATTCAGTGAATCAGGATCGGTACTTCGTGCTCCAATCGGCAGCGGATCGAAGCGATACTTCTCGACAATCACATTGTTGATGATTTTATCTCGACGTCCCTCTTGATGCTGCTGATGGCGCGAGTGCAAGTCCCGCGTGTTCACAGTCGTAAGCGGCGTCGCACCCTTTAGATCTTTACCAAGACTCTCAGCTAGCAGTTGGTCATACCACATTCCGGCCGACTCGAGCGCCTTGCTCCACACACTTAGCAGTCGGATCGTCGCACCGCGTTTGACTTCCATCAAGTGATTCACGGCCGTGTATTGCAACACGATGTTTTGGGAAGCAGGCGTCGTTCGGAAATGCTCGTTCATCGCTTTAGCGCCTTCGAGCAACTTCATCACGTTGATACCCATCAGCGCAGCCGGTACCAAACCGACGGCTGAGAGAACTGAAAATCGCCCCCCTACTCCATCCGGAACCGGAAAAATATCTTTGCATCCCAACTCCGTTGCAAAGCTATGCAGCTTTCCACTGTCACCAGTAACTGGAATCAGCCGCCGACGCACTTTTTCTTGATCGCCGCCACAGCTGACTTCTAGTGCAGCCAAATACTGACGGAAGGCCGAAGCGGTCTCAAGCGTTCCGCCGCTTTTACTGATGACTACCACGCCCCAGCTATCGTCAACACTCGTCGCAGCCTGACCACGATGCGTTCCCAACAGGTGCAAAAGCCCTTGCGAAGCGTCGTTGTCGACATTGTTTCCTTCAAAGTAAATTCGCGGACGGCTGCCGCGTTCGCCCCGCGAAAGCTCATTGAAATACGGTTGGCAACAGCCATCCATGAGCGCCTTGGCGCCCATGTAGGATCCGCCGATACCCAACACCACCACCCGATCCACTTCCGCCATCATCGCCTTAGTGACCGCCAAGATTCGCCCTAACTGACTCTCGCCTCGCAGGGTTTCGTAGTCTGCGAAAAGCTGCTCGGGCAGCATGTAGAACGCCGCATCCAGCGGCTGTTTCTCAGCCGGAATAGGCAACTGCCCGGCTAACATTTTGACGTCCGTATCACAGATTTCGTCGCGAAGTTTTTCCAGAGTCGGCTCGATTCCCGCAATATCAGTTGGATCCAGACCAGTTTTCGGAATGAATGCTAAAGCAGGATCAAATCGCAGCAATTGAGCCATCAAGTCACCTATGAAATCTGTCGACGTGCTAAAATCCCACGCCTTTCAGAAGCGAAATCGCGGATTGAAATCATCGAGTCTCGAGTACCAGTTCTATACTCGAAATTTAATGGATTCACTGCGAATACGATAGTCGTGATGCGCAACTAGTTGGGTTGCACGTCCCTGAGTCCCCGCAGGGCGTGGTGCGTAACGCTTGAATCACGCGATGTTCCGACAATACACGAAATGCTTGACGCTCGCAGGTGACTTATCAGCCGGAAGGCGTTAGCCCCATGCCATCTACTTTGGTGTTTTTTTAGCGGTGTCGGCGCAAGCCGCCCGGTTCTTCCTCAATATTTCCAATGCTAGTCTGCTCGCGAAAAGGCCGCAGTGATCGCGCCGCCGATCGCCCCTGCTACCAAGGAAAAGATGTAGGGAAAGGATTCTGCAAGCAATTGCAATTCACCGGTTTGCGGGGCCGTTGCAACCAACTGGGACAGTCGCAAACCGAGCAAACCGACTTCAGAAACATTGTAATAGGCTAGGAAAAAGCCGAACGCGACCACGAAGAAGCCACCCCAGAACGGACGGCGATCCAAGTCTTCGTCGAAAATGGCAAGCGGCAATGTAACCAAAATCGCAAACAGGGTCGCAACCGTCGCGAATTCGAATCCAATACGGTTTCCCGTATAGATCACTGACAACCACATGCCGATAAATAAGAGTCCGACCAAGATGGCTTTGATTGAAAAACTCATCGATTTCCACTGCGACTGGTCGACTTGGTTGGTTGTATCGGACGTAGCTTGGGACCATTGTCCCGAGCGTTAAAAGGCGTCAAGCCTCAGTTGATCTTGCTCTTCTCGAACGCCTCTTTCAACATGGAATCCATCCCAACAGTCCAGCGAATACCCTCGGTCTCGAATTCAGCAAAACTTTCCTTCAGATTGATCGATAAAACTTTTGCTTTAATCGTTCCGACTTCGAAGTCATCGCCCTCGGACAATTGAAACGACTTTCCATCAGTCAGCGATCGGACCCAAACTTGAGGTCCCTTAACGCCTCCGACCATGGCTGTAACCCGAGACTGTTCGGCCGCGTCAAACTTTGGCTTTTCAACCACAACCGGTGGCGCTGGTGGGTCGACCACTTTGAGTGCCAACTTGTGTTCGCTCGACTTCGCAGGCAATCCGTTATCCGTCGCTCGCACAAGCACTTCATAGGAGCCATTTTCAGTAGCGTTCCATGATAGTTCGCCGCTGCGATCACTAAACTTCAAGCCCTCTGGAAGTTCCTTCGAAATCAACTCAAATTTTACATCATCCTTCTCGGGATCGCTTCCTTCCAGTTTCAAACTCCAGCGCTCGCCACGCTTCAGTTCTTGGCGAGTCGACGTAGCCAGCTTCGGTGGCAGATTTGGCGGCGCAAAGGGGTTTCGGCCAATAATCGTGTTCTCGTACTCTTCGGCCGATTTAGTCAATCGGCCTGACGACTCCTGTGAAAATTCCTGCTTCGCATCGGCTCCACGCAATGCAAGCACCTGCGAATCCAAAGAGATGTTCAGCAGATTGGCTTGCTTGGTCATTTTGACTTTAAGGTTAGTGATCGTATGCAGCAGATCCTTGTCGTAATACTTGGCCAGCAACTCAACCAGTTGATCCGTGCGGCACTGGCCCTGCATCGTAAACTTGTAGCTGGTGAATGCAGGCGGCGTCTTACTCGGTTTCACTTGTTTGTTAATGTCATGTGGGTTGACCTTGAAATCCGTCAGTCCCACTTCTTGACCAAGCTTCGTTAACCATTCTTGGTAACGTGCGTTAAGAATTTGGGCACTGGTCGGCAACGATTTCGATTTGAGAGTCCTAAGCGTATCCTGAGACCTCTTCCCCAGTTTTATCTGTTCGTTGAGCTTCTCCACGCTCTCTTTGGCTGCGGCAACCTGCGATCGCTTGGCAGCCAATGTTGAATTGATGGAACTGATCGCATATTGCAGTCCGAACAGCCCGATGGTTGCTCCAACTCCAATTGCCAAAATTCGTTCTCTGGGTGACATCGCCATTTTCAATTACTTCGCAGTTCTGTACTTCATTCAAGTGATTCACGAAATTGACTGAGCAGGTACCCTAGGTAGGTACCTAGTCAAAAACAACTTCTTGCGCCGAAGGATTCGTCGGCGTTGGAGATTGTTTGCCCTCAGCGTCAGGAGTCGCATCAGACTTCGGAGCTTCCTCGCCGGGCTTTGCCTCGGAAGGTTGCTTTTCGTCGGCCTTGTTTTCAGCGTCTTTATCAGCGTCTTTCTGAGTGCTATTTGGATCCGCCTCTTTGGCTTCGGTGTCCGCAGACTTTGAATCAGCGGTCTTGGAATCGGCCGCACTGGGTTCAGGTTTCTTAATCGCCTTCGCGCCCTTCTCCGGTAATTTCCAGCCGCGATTGAACGAAATCGAAATTGTGGTTTCCCAAGGATACGCTTCCCATGCGTATGACTTGGAAAGCCCCGCAGCGTTTACGCGAAAGCGCTCGTCGCTCCGCAACATGTTCTCGAACTCGGTGATGACTTCAGATGAAATTCCATACACTTTGGATTTGATCGTCCCTTCGCCAGTTGAGCTCACCGAAAAAGTCGGGTCATACATCAGCACTTTCTCAGAAGAAGGCATATTCAGCGCGATGAGTTCCAGTTCATCCAACCAATTCGGCGAACCGTCCAGAACTTTTTTCACTTCATTAAATTCAGCGATCTGCTTAATGGCGATATCACCCTGGGCTTTATTATCATTAAGCTCTTGTCTGAGGTCGGCTAGCTCTTGGTTGAGTGCACCGATCGTCGAATACCACCATGTACCGATCGCTAATAGCAACAGGCCAGCCACAGCACAGACCAAGAGATAGCGAGTGTAATTGACTTCAGTTGGAGCTCGCTTTTTCGGATTCTTAAAATCGATCAGCGTTCGTTTGTCTGGTTGCGGTGAGCCCAGCACGCCGGCGATCGCTGCCAAGCGATTGGCTGATTCATGAGTCAAACTCTCCGCACCCTCAAATGAACTCGGCAGCATTACCAGCGGGTCGATGACACCGACATTACAACCCACTGCTGCCGCGACGGCAGACTCGACTTTACCCGCCAGTTCAGCCGGCGCGATCAACAGCGCGCTGCTTAATGTAACCCCATTCAACTGGCTCGCCGCGGCCACCAGACTGCGTTTGATTTCACCAACAATGGTGTTAGCAATTTGGAGGCTATCGGTGGGCAGGCGAGTGCTACGGAGCTGAACCACCGCGCCCGAATTCAAGAGCAACAAATCGGCTTGATTATCCGTAAGGCAAACGACTACTGAAGCGCCTTCTTTCATGGTCGCTGTCGTGTCGGCCAGCAACGCAAAGCGAGCGATTTCGAGCGGACGTAGAACTACTCGACTGAGTTGCATTCCCGAAGCAACCACAGCGCTTTCTATTTCAGCCAAGTGAGCCGGCGAGATCGCTGCAGCTAAGGCGACTTTGTTCTCAAGCCCCGCACTCGGTAACAAGATGTAGTCGAGCGGCCATGTTTCGCCCATATTGGCCATCTGACGTTGGGCCTGAAAGCGAATGATGTCAGGCAGTTCATTGGCGTCGACGTTGGGAACCGATAGCGTGCGAATCTCAACGATCTCGCGTGAAGCGATGACGACGGCGTCGGACTTACCCAATCCCATTTCTTGGACCGCTTTCCGCAAGGCTTGGCCTGCGGTAACGGTCCCTTTTTCGGACTCACCGGGTTTTTCGGAACTACCTAGGGGCAACTTCCGGATCTGTTCAACGGCGACCGACGAACCGCGGCGCGATCCAACGCTGACCAAAAGACCATCGCGCTGCCAATCAATTACAACTATTCGTGCCACAATTACTCGCTTCAAGCGTCGATTTTTAATACGGACCGCGGACTCTCGTCCGCTGCAATCAAGTTCGCGATAACTCTATACTAGTCACTGGATGCCCATTCCGGCATTCATTGCCGCGTCATATCGTTGACCTAATGTCGTAATTTCGAAGCCCCGGCCAAGGTGATCCAGCCGCCTGAAAAACAGAACTTCCGGAACTTTGCCCGCCCCGCTGACGATCGCTTCGATCCGCGACGAGGCCGCACTCCCCTCGATGTAGCCAATGACCTGGGCCTTAAACACATCACCGCCGCAAGTAACTAACGGCATGAGCGTCCGCATTTGATCCACAGTAACAAAACCCTCACAAGCCAACCAAGTTTCGTATTTTCGCGTTTCGCTCTCCGAACCATCCACCCGAGCCTCCAAAATCTTCTCTCCAACTTCAGGCAAAATCCCCGGCAATCCGAGCAAAATCTCGCGAGGACACTCCATAATGTT
>JANNNN010000357.1:0-4603 GCA_031398555.1 Planctomycetia bacterium
TGTTACAGCGAGGCAAACCGAAAAAGCTGGCGTTGATTGCTTGCATGCGCAAACTGCTTCTGATGATCCACGACATGGTACGCAATGGAGAGATGTGGGATCCACTGAAGGTCACTGTGGCCAATTGCCATCAATCATATTTTTGGGTTGTAGTTGACTAGGATCGATCACTGCATGACGGATCTTCTGACGCTTCCAGGTGTAGGTGACGTGTACCATGCCATCTTTCGTTTGAATTATCGCCGGATAGCTGTATTCGCCCGGTTGATCTTCCAAAACGACTGCAGCTTGCCACGTTTTGCCATCTCGTGAAACAGCGATGTTTAGCGGCGAGCGTCCTTTGGCGGTGTGGTTGTAAATAAGAAGATGGCGCCCATCTTTCAGCGTTACAGCATCGGTCCCAGAGCTTGGGTTGGGTAAACTGCTTGCGTCCATTTCCCCCCAAGTTTTGCCTAAGTCCGATGAAGCGATTTGAAAGACTTTGCCCTGTCGAGTTCGCCCGACGGCCATCAAGTTTTCTTTGCCAAGCGATAAAATACTAGGCTGAATTGCGCTGAATTCTTTTCCATCGTTTACTGGACCAATTCGCGTCCACGTTTTCCCAAGGTCTGCTGTCACTTCGAAATGAACTCGCCAACCATCGTGTTCCGTACTTGAGCCGCACAATATCTCACCACTGGGCAACTGAACCGGTTTGTTCTTCACTGGCCCGTCGATTTGCTCTGGTAGTCGGCGGGGCTCTGACCAAGTCTTTCCACCATCAGTGCTGGTCATCAGCATACCCCACCAAGTGCTTGGTGTCGGTCCAACTTTATAAAACAACATCAGCGGTCCGCTCTTGGGCTGGAACAAGACGGGATTCCAGCAGGGATGGCGAACCGGCGTTCCATCCAGCTTCCGAAACTGAATCCCATTTGCAAGTTCGACGGGCGCAGACCACTTTCCGTCGTCGCGGGTCGAAAACCATATTCCAACATCTGGATCTTTTTCATCGGTACCACCGAACCACGCGGCGACCAATTTGCCAGTTTGATTTTCTTCGATCGTACTCGCATGGCATGATGGGAACGGAGCGCTTTCGTAGATAAACTCGGAGAGCTTCACGGCCGGTTGATCAGCTAAGACCGCAACGGTCAGGAGCAAACTGCCCAATAGTGGCAGAGACATCTTTATCAATGAACGCATCGCAATCCTCCGCGAAATCAATGTTGCAGTTATGGGGTAACTGGGGAAAGTTTAGCAGAAACTGCCCAATGTCGCATGCTTTTGCTGTAACGATCGTTGTAACTTGTTGAAGCACTTGTTGAAGCACTTGTTGAACGGGGCTTCCAGTTTGAATTTTGGTATCAAGGGAGCGCGATAGCGCACTTGGTTTTGTGTGCCACCCAAAATTAAAGTTGGATGCACTAGGTTGCGTTAACATCGACACAACCGTCAAGGCTATCCCAATTGACACCTTCGTTTCTAACTAA
Source organism: Planctomycetia bacterium (assembly GCA_031398555.1). Lineage (GTDB taxonomy): Bacteria > Planctomycetota > Planctomycetia > Pirellulales > Pirellulaceae > Aureliella. The sequence goes on from JANNNN010000357.1 coordinate 1,473, forward strand.
ACGAGCCGGTTGAAAGTTAATCGCATCTTTGGAGTTCGCCTGGGGCTATGTTTGCTCATTCCCTTTCGCAGTCGATTGTCCCCCGACAAATTCGTCGGGCCAATGTCGCACAGTTACTCGCCCAAGTGACGCTTCTGATGAACATTGAAACCCAGTACTCGCAACTGAAAAACGGTGTTCGGGTGATTACCGAGCACGTACCGAGCGCGCGAAGCGCCGGTTTATCCCTTCTAATTGATGCGAGCCCTCAACTCGAACCAGTCGATCGTCGTGGACTAGCCCACGTTTGCGAGCACGCCCTTTTCCTCGGTACTCCCCAAAGAAATGGGCGCGAATTAGCCCGCACCATGGACTCAGCGGGAGGATGTTTCGGTGCCTTTACAGCCCCCGATTATACATGTGTCTTCGCGCACGTCCTCGAAGATTATGTGACGTATGCCATGGATCTGGTTGGCGATATGCTCGTGGAGAGCTCCGTTGAGCCTGGATTGCTCAAGCGCGAGAAAGAAGTTATCAAACAAGAAATTCTAGGTTATCAGGACGATCCATCTGATCTTGTCCTGCAATTGTCAAAGCAATCACTTTGGCCAAACGATACATTAAGTCGATCTGTCATCGGCACTATCGAGGATGTTGAAGCGATCGAACGTTCGGATGTCATCGATTTCATGCGGCAATTCTATACGCCCGGTCGAATCATCGTGGCGGCAGCCGGAGCCGTCGATCACGACTCGATCGTCGAGCAAGTCGAAGATGCCTTTTGGAACCTGAGTGATTCGAATGATTGTCCAACACACGTTTGTCAGCCAGCTCTGCCCGCGCCAGGCAAAGTAAACTTCGTGACACGGCCGATTTCGCAGTGTTATTTCAACATTGCCATACCAACCTTTGTCTACAACGATGATCGCCGATATGCGATGCATGTTCTGTCAAATTTACTGGGCGGCGGAATGAGCTCGCGGCTTTTTGAAGCCTTGCGGGAAGAATCGGGGTTGGTCTATTCGATTGACTCCGCCATGCTTTCGTATCGTCGAGGGGGTGCACTGCTTATTCAGGGGCAGACTTCGTCAGACCAACTTGTCCAAAGCCTACATCTCGCATTAGGCCAGTTGTTGATGCTGTCGATCGGCGAACGCCCCGTCGAAGCGGATGAACTTTGGAAGTCGAAAATGCAAGTTCGAAGCCAAAGCCGACTCGGGACCGACATGATTTCCAATCGCGTATCGAGCATTGCAACTCAAGAATTGCATTTTGGTACCCGCATTCCCGATGACTCGGTTTTAGAAGCCATCGATCGCGTCGACATCGAGGCAATTCAGCGCGTCGCGGGCGAGGTACTCCTCAACGGTCTCCGCAGTTTGTCGATTTCCGTAGTTGGCAACGCTCTGCACCATGAGGCCGTTTTTACCGATTTAAAGGAGTTGCGCGATTGCTACTCTTCAATCGGGGAAAACATTGACGGAAATGCGACACCTGCTCTTAGACTTTCTTAGTCGCAATCTAGAGTTCAGCATCTTGGATACTTTCTTACTCAACCGCCCCGGAGTTTCATAGTATGGCCATCCCAGAGAATATTCGCAAAAACTGGATAGAGATTCAGAAAAAATTTGACCACCCTGTCAACGCGATTGGTGTCAAGATTGAAAGCAAAGACACCAAAACGCTTACAGTTTGGAAACACGAAGGCATTGATCAGTACCAAAAAAAGTAGCGTATCTACGACTTCATGCTCTTGAGGAATGGAACTCAATTCCGCTCAAGGGTACGGCTTGGTCTTGAAGACCGGTCGTTGTCGCGCTCACGTACGGTCTTTCTTTTTGCCCAAAATTTGCCCTTCTAATTGAGTTGCTGCGTATATGAACTCTCCCAATACAACGCTGATTGCTGATGATTCAGTCGATTCTATCGAGACGTCAACGACGAATTTCTCGAAGGCCCGTCGCCTCGGCCCGATCGGAATAGCGGCTTGGCTAGTCGACGCTTCGAATCGCGAAACCAACGATGAAGTTGTCACCGTGCTGCGGCAACTCCTAGACGTCGCCCCAGACAATCAAGTTGCAGGTGCCGGACTTGAGTGGTTCATAGGGATCAGGAACGCGGCTAAGGAACTCGCCGATTTCGAGCGAAGTGAGCAGGCGCGGTTGGCCGCGGAAGCCCGCTTTGCAGAACAGTCACGTTTCCGCGCGAAGGCTGAAGAAGCTCAGCTCGCTAACGAAGCCCGCATCGCGGAAGAAGAAAGTCTGGCTGAACAAGCTCGTATCGCTGAACAAGCCCGTATCGCTGAACAAGCTCGTATCGCTGAAAAAGCTCGCCTAGTCGAAGAAGCACGCATCGCTGCAGAAGCACGCATCGCCGAGGAAGCTCGCCTAGCGGAAGAAGCTCGCATGGCTGAACAAGCACGCTTTGTCGAAGAGGCTCGGGTTGCAGAAGAAGCACGCATCGCCGATGAGGCTCGGTTTGCCGAGGAAGTGCGGTTGGTCAAAGAAGCACGGCAGGCCGAAGAGCTTCGAATTGCCCAAGATGCTCGAATCGCTGAAGAAGCGAGGCTAGCTGAAAAAGCTCGAGTGGCTAAGCAAAGCCCAATCGCCAAGCAGCAGGTGACGACGCGTGTCGACGCTCAGTTAGCCCCTCCAACGACAACTACGTCAGCGTCGAATGCCAATCGCAAACTGACGATTTTAGCAGTCGATGACAGTGCGACGATTCGAAAGGTCGTTGCGATGACGCTGTCCATTCACGGATTTGAAGTCATTTCGGCATCCGATGGGATTGAGGCCTTGACGATGCTCTCAGACTGCAAGCCGGACATCATATTATCCGACATCCAAATGCCACGTCTCGACGGATACAAACTGTGTAAGTTTGTAAAGAAACATCCTCGCACTTCGCAGATCCCTGTGATTTTATTGTCCGGTAAGGACGGGATGTTCGACAAAATGCGCGGCAAAATGTCGGGATGCGATGGGCATATTCGAAAGCCTTTCGAGGCAAACGAATTGCTCACACAGATCAATCGAATTCTTGGTATTCCTTGTTCCTAGTAACGACGATCGCTTGAAAAGAACACACACTTAGGTGTTCAGTCCCAATTGTCAGGCAACAATCTCATGACCCAGTCAATGAAAATTTTC
>JANNNN010000406.1:0-4788 GCA_031398555.1 Planctomycetia bacterium
CTGCAGATATAGACGCTCTTCTCCCACATTGGTTCGCAAGAAAATGACATTTCTTGTGACGCGTCTACAGAGTCAAATCGAATGGCGGTCCAAGATGTACTCAGCCATCGAAACGTTTTCCTTCCTTTCATTCGAAACGCCAATACCCTTATCGTCTACGAGATCCGAAATTTGAACCTTGCTCTGTAAAGTGACGCTTGGAAACCGAATTAACTCGGTCTCACCTTCAATATTTGCCAGCAGCGTCTCAATTGGGTTAGCGGTGGCTCATCGCAAAAAGCACTCATCCCTAGCATCCGCTTGTGAACAGGGATCGGCGCCACCTGATAGCTAAAAGAAAAAGCTGCTGCAATAGGTCCACCCACTGCAGCAACTGTCCGTCCGCTGGATGTGGCTCCAAGAAGACGAACTTGTTAATTTGCGAAATCCCATAGTCATGCGGCTACGAGCGAATTCTCGGTTGAAATAACTTTCATAGAGGGTGTAACGCCAATAGTTAAACATTCGTGCATTGCCGCCCAGGTGTAACGCTGTTTTCGGCTGGTGCAGAAAATTGGGTAGTTGCTAGATTGCAAATGAAACTCGCGGAAGCCAAATCGTAATGCGTTAAGCAGAAAATGATGGTCGATGGCGAGTTGCATTGGAGTTGAATCATAATTCGACTGGTCGAGTGTTAATTCGGTGATTGGTGCATCTGATGGCTCAATGTTCGGATTCATGCTACGAAATCGTAGCTGGACCTGAGGCTTACCAAGCACACGATTGCGACTGAGATCCAGGGTAACTGGGTTCAGTTCGGAGGATTTGCCCACTAGTTTATCTAGGTGCCGCAGGATGTACTGAGCATCTAGATCGCTGATGCGAACAAGGCACCGGGAAGAAGACTCTTGGGGCATACACTGGTCGATGTTTGGAAATCGACCTTCACTCTGAATCTTTATATCAACTAGCCATCGCAACGTCCCGACACCGCAACGTAGCGAAAGCCAGTCCGCCGATCGCCCGACGGCGATCGAGCTGCAATCTCGCAAGAACGACAAGCGGCTGAGCACTTCGGCAGGAACCATCACATCGTCCAGCGGCAAACCGAAACCGCTGACCGTGTAGGCTTGACGGCCATCGGTTGCGGCGACTTGGCCGTCACTGCCGCGTAGTCGAACGCACCCCAACGAGTAACGCGTTGAGGTCGGATCAGCAATACTGGCGGCCTGGCTTAAGACTTTTCCTAGCCGACTGTCATTGCTAATCAGCCACTCGGGCTCAGGCGCTGCTGGTTTGGTATTCGGCTCGACCGTCGAAATGCATTTTTCAGAAATCGTTGATCGAATTCCAGCCGTCGTCGTCCACTCCAGAGTGCCGCCGTTGATGGCGGGAGAAACGGTGAGTTCCTGGCGAGCGAGACTTGGCACTGTCGAAAATGCCCGAATCGGCAATGAAAGCTGAAGCCCGCCGTTGACGGCGGCGGTTGTCTGGCATGCGAGAGAAGCATGCTCAGTTGACACTCGAAGCGTTACCACGGATCGGTCGGCAGTGATGACCACTGGCAGCATCGAGTTGCGTACGATGCCGAGCGCGCGACGTATCTCAGCAATGATTTGAACAATCTGCTTACAGTTAATGCGAATCATGAGTTAGTCCCTCTTTAATCCTCAGGTGAATGAAACGAAAAAGGCCCGCAGCGAACAGACGCTACGGGCCAAGTTGAAATCGCTTCGCCGGTCGGTTGACTAGCGAGGCTGGTTAGTGATGTTTGTGGCGTTACTTGCGCCGCGGTGTCGTTCGGATATCGCCTCCGTAGAACGCTGTCGTGCACAAGACGGCCGCGATAAACAGGAACAGCTCAAATGAGCCGCCCAACCATCCAAGCAATCCTGCGAACGCCAATGCGCCGTGAATTGATGCGTTGTTTAGCTTTACTCGGGCATTCATGGTCTGAGGTCTCCATGTTGATTTGAGAACCACACGTCGAGCCAAGCGACCTCGGCGTCGAGGGCTTGGCTGCGTGTAGCGAAGGGTCCAAGTATTGGGCCAGCCACGGGGGATAGATCCGCAGTCCACTGGCCGTCAGCAGTCGGCTCGACGCGCGACGCTCGGCTGATTTCCGCTCGGCCGAGCACATGCAAGTCAAGCGACTCGTCATAGATCGCGGAGCAAACTCCGCTGGGTGATATGTACAGCTTCATGCTGCACGCTCAGCTTCGGATCAGGCGTCGGCGTGGACGATCGACCATCAGGCCGTCGAGCACGCTTTGAACACCTGACAACTGCGTAGCAACTTGCTGGCGAATCGACTGGTCGTTGCGAAGCGTGTGGGGATGGACCCCACTCACAACACCTCTAGCCCGTTCGACCAAATCGTCGAGCTCCGAACTCGACGAGACGTTCAAGCGACGAAAACGTTCGAAAAACTCAGTCAAGTTTTCGATCGCCGAGTCGCGGAATACCTTGGGCTTGCCATCGTCGCTACCGCTCAGACGTTCGCGCAAGTGCGATACCAGTGCCGACAACTCTTCGACGAAGCTCTGCTCAGCCAACTGCACCGCCTCTTCGAATTGAGTGCGAATCCTGCTGCACTCCTGTTCGTAGATTTCTGGTTGAAGCCTGCGCAAGTAATCCGGCGGCTCGACGTTTGGAAAATCCCAAGTCACTTCGAACAAGCCAAGAAAGCTCGCCGGATAGTCGCTTTCGCAGTATAGGCTCCCAAGACGCTCACGAGCTTGATCCTTGATCTCGTTGTAAGCGTTCTGTAGGTGGCTGACCGCAACTCCAAGCTGCATCTTAAAAACATCCATCTGTCCGTGTAGTTGCTCAAGATCCGCTTGGCGAACGAGACGAATCCCCGGTTCTGGAAACGGAAGGCTACATCCCTTCCAATAATCCGTAATCTGCCGACGCATCTGATTAACCGCCAACATCGCAGGATGGCTGGTGTCGATCAGCTTCTTGCCGGCAGAGATGAATTTCTGCTCAGCACCAAACTGATCGGCCGCTTGTTGGCGCTGGTCGCTCGACAGGCTCTTGCGAGTCCCGAGCCAACAGAATGAAACTCGCATAGCCGAAAAGCTATGCCGCAAGCGATCAGCGGACGTTGTAGCCGCTGTAGTGCTTGTACGTTTTGAAACAGTGGTGGACATACGTCCTCCTTGGTAAGTAAATGAAACGAAAAAGTCGTTAGTCGAAGTGAACTAACGGCTTGAAAGGTGGTTGATAGCAACATGCCAACGGCGCCGTGATGGCGCTCGTTGGTCATGCTCACAAAACGAAAAACGCCGCGTGGCCAAAGTGACCGTGCGGCGTTCATTAACTTTTTCAGATGGCAGCCGACTGACGAACCAGCAGACTTGCATCACTAACTTAGTTGTCCGATGGGCGCAACGTTACACCACGCTTCGGACGCTTACCAGTCGGCTGATCGCTCACCGAGTGGCTGCTACGAAAGATACCTGGACGACTGGCGTCTAGACAACGCCCGCTCGCCCAGATCCTTAATCGTTCGATGTCCTCAGCAGCAGTTACGCCGACCGGGACGATATACTGCGAAGCCTGAACTAGTGGCTCTCGCAACAGACTCGACAGTCGGCAGCAGGCTTTAATCTCCGCTCCGGTCCACTGGTCATCACTTGGACGAGCCTGCTTGGCGTCGATGCCAAACTCGGTCAAGTACAACTGCCAGATAACATCCTTCTCTTCACGGCCTGGAAGATCCAAAAACATAATCGCATCAAACCGTTCGGCTCGTGAGAACTCCGGCGGCAACTGCTGGATGTTGTTGCAGGTCACCACGACATACACATCGCTGGTATGATCGTTGAGCCAAGTTAACAACGTGCCGAACAGTCGGCTCGACACACCGCTATCGCCTTTGCCTCCTGACGCAACACCCGAGAGTGCCTTTTCAACCTCATCGATAAACAAAATCGACGGAGCCATCGCGTCGGCGGTCTTGAGCGCAGCCCTAATGTTCGCCTCAGACTGCCCCAGTAGTGAGCCCATCAGCTGGCCGATATCAAGCGTCAGTACCGGTCGGCCAGTCTCCTGGCCGAGAGCTTTCGCAAACGCCGACTTACCGGTACCAGGTACGCCCAACAGCATCACACCTCTTGGCAGAGCTTTGCGTCCTGTGGAGCTGTCGCCGTGACGGCGTAACGAACGACTGCAGAATCTCTTAAGACTTTCCAAGCCGCCCAGCGAATCGAAACCATGCTCGCTCTTGAACAGCCTTAGCATTCCCGACTTTTGCAGCCAGCTCGATTTCAGTTGCCAGATCTCGTCGCCGATGATTCTTCCATGTCGGACCAGTGATAAGCTGAACGCCGACTCCGCCTCCATGCGGGTAAGACCCGCCGCAGCATCTAGCAACATCTCTCGATGTGCTACTGGATACAGATCCGGATCTTCGACCAGCGACTCAGCAATCTCCCACAACTGCTCCCGATCAGGCAACGGATGGTTGATCACGACGAATTGCCGATCCAGTTCCACCGGCAGTTTTACGACCGGTGCCAACACGACCACATGACGCCCCTGCTGCTTTCCAAGCAGCAGCTGAGTCAGCATCGCCTGGCAAACTTCTGCCCCATCGATGAACCGGTGAAAATTCTCTAGCAGTAATATGGTCGACTGATCACCCGGAATTGCACCGAGAGTCCGTACTGCAGTCAGTGGATCAGTTGCTTCATTCGCCACCGCATCCCCAGCGATCGTCCGCATCCCGGCGTCTAGGTTCCACGCTATGACTTGTAGTCCATGTTCGCGTCCCAATGTCGACAACTCCAGAATCGCCTCCGA
>JANNNN010000446.1:0-1203 GCA_031398555.1 Planctomycetia bacterium
CCAATGATGGCCGTGTGCTGCGATGGGAGTATGACCGCCCAGTTGCCCCAATTGAGATTTTGAAGCTACCCTTTGCGGTGCGTTCGCTCAGTCTTTCTACCGATCGGCAACTAATCGCAGTGGGTGGCTTTTCGGAAGACGTGAAGATCTGGGACTTAGCCAATAGCGTTTGGAAGCATCAATTCAAGTGCGAATGCGGCGACCAACGTTGCGTTCAATTTAGTCCAAGCGGCGATAAACTACTGTGTGGCGGTCGCGACGGTGGCATTCGAGTTTGGGATGTCGAATCGGGCGAGTTGATTATTGACAAACATCTGCGCAAATCGCGAATCTTCACAGCGGCCTTTTCCGCTAACGGTGAAATGATTACCTATGCAGGCGAAGATCGCCATTTGATTCGCTTTGATTTGACCACTGGCGAAGTGAAATTGGATCGTGAATTGGCTGCCACAAAATTGATGTCTATGTGTTTGATCAATGATCAGTTGGTAGCTGTCGCGGGTTCCGATAATTCGATTCGGTTGTATGACATGATACTTGGTGATGTCATTGCAAAATTGAATGGTCACTTTGGTACGGTGGCGATAATGTGCCCTTGCGGCGAATTGCTGGCAAGTGGTTCGTTTGATACATCGGTACGGATTTGGGATCTAGCAGCAGAGGTTGGCCAGCAAGCGAAGCAATCGATGCCAGTTGGTTTGGCGCCGCTTGATGTGGACGCGAAGATGCGGATTAGGTAGGGATTTGAACGGGACGCCGGCAAGTACCGCCTTGAAAATGACACGGAGGTGTCTGTTGTTTCTGAAAAACAAAGTTCGTCAACTGAGTCGTTGGTTCAACTCGGCAAAGCCCGCTTCCGTGGGAGCACCGATGCATGCCATCGCGAGCCCTGCGCGCACGAAGCGAGCCGCCGCGCGCATGCGCCTGCTCGAGGAGATGGAAAAACGTTGCTTGATGGCGGCAGATCCGATTTGGATTGGCGGAGTCTACATCGAAAGCGACGTGGGTAGTGACCTTCATGGCGACACGTTTCACATCACGTTTAAAGGTGGTGCACCCGGCACACAGCTCACTCGATTAACTATCAATACCGATTTGAATACGCCGGGCTTTAGCCTCGGGGACTTGTTCTTTGATACCACGGATGCGGGTTATGGTGCCGATCACTCGTTTGCATTCCAAGTTGAACAGTTGAACTCCGTC
>JANNNN010000575.1:0-5173 GCA_031398555.1 Planctomycetia bacterium
GCTCGAAAGTGCTTTTGGAAGAAGAACTACGGTAGGTGTCAGTTTCAATCGTGAAACCAAAAGTGTCTTCGTGGTGGGCAGCAACCAAGAATTGAAAATCGCCGCCCAATTGGTGGATCAACTGGACCTAGTAAAATCATCGGAAGATGGGCGAAAGATGCGGCTATTTTCACTGAGTGGTGTTGATGGAAAATCAATCGCAACATCCATCGAAAGCCTTTTTAAGGACTCTGCGGCGAAAGTCTCGGTCAGCTATGACTTGCTCAATGAGCGGTTGTATGTGACAGGCGATCAAGAGCATCTTAAGATGGTTGAAGACGCATTGACTCAACTCGCGCCTCCCAAACGCGAACTAGAAATCATTCAACTCAATGCGGCCGATCCTTACTCGTTCAAAATTGCAGCAGAAGCATTGTTTAGTGACGAACCCACAGACAGCGCACCGCAGATTACGGTCGATAGTAATTTGCAGCAAGTATTGATTCGCGCCACCAAGGAGCAACTAGAGAGCGTTCACAAATTGCTCAAGCAGATGGGAGAGGCATCGGCAGTGAACTCCACAGTGACATCCGGACGCTTGCGGTTTGTTCCCGTCCATCGCAATTCGCAGCGTTTGCTTGAGGAGCTTCAGCGATTGTGGCCAACCCTACGCGATAATCCCTTGCAGATCATTGAACCTGCTGGGGTTGCCCCACAGCTAGAAGCTGCGCCGGCCAATGCGCCCTTGGACGACGCGCCCTTGGGCGACGTGGTGCCAGCCATCACGACCAAGGTGCGACTCGCCAGTACCCAAGTTGCCAGTACCCAAGTTGCAAATCGCTCGAATGACCATCCGCAGAATACCAGTGTTCAAGATAAGTCGGCCGACAGCGATGAAACTGCAACTGACAAGCAAGTAAAATCGTCGCCGATCATCGTGGTTACGGGCGCAGACCAATGGACCCTTGCATCGGACGACACAGCTGCCCTAGACCAACTGGTCCGATTGCTGGACTCGTTGCTTAGTCCTGCGATAACTCCATTTGCCACCACCGGCAATTTTTCGGTCTATCTGCTTCGGCATGCAGGCGCAGAGCAAGTCCAGGAGTTGTTGACCGAGTTGTTCAAGCCTAGTGATCGAACATCGCGTTCGCCAGCAATGGATGTTTTCCAACGTGTGAAAATTGTTGCCGACGCGCGTATCAATGGGCTGATCGTCAGTGGCAATCGAGCCGACCGAAAGACCGTTGAAGAGTTGCTCGGTGTGATCGACTCGGATGACTTACTCGATACCTTGCAGCAAGTTACACCCACTATGGTGCAGCTCAATAACACCAGCGCTAAAAACGTTGTGGCGGTCATTGAAGACGTTTACAAATCGCAATTGTCTGCGGGGGCTGGCCGACGCCCAATTGCGATCCCGGAAGGGGTAACCACCTCCGTAGCGATTGTCCTCCAGCAGCTCAACGCCCAAGCCAATAGCCCCCTGTTAACGATTGCGACAGAGGATACAACCAATACGATTATTTTACGAGCTCCGGTGGATCTAACGAGTGAAATCAAGGCTTTTATCGAAAAACTTGACAAGCAGTCGATGGATGCTTCGGGGCGTCGAGTGCAATTGCTGCGATTAGAGTCCACGAATACCAAGAATTTGGAGAAAGCTCTAAAGCTCTTGATGGCCAAATAATAGTTGGATTGGTGCCAAGGAGGTGCGGTTTGCCGCACATTCGGCGTTGTTTGCATGCGATGCGCTCGAACCGGCTTGACTTCACTTCAAATAAGCTCAATTTTGAGGTATACTTTAGTCGCTTAACCGATAAATATTAACAACTGGCAAAACGTTTTTTAACGAACCTTTTGACAGTTCCCACCTTTACCCACCCGCCTTTTGTGCAAGCGAATCGCCCTTAAAAGTCAAGAATTTCGCTGATTTCCTGAGAAACCGGAATTCGACTTCGCAGCCCGGCGATTCTCGAGCAAACACCAGTTGAACTGGTCCCACCTACCGAATTCGCGGAGCGAGTGAATTTGTTGTTTCAACAAAAAGTGTTTAGCGACGATTGCGTTGCTTTTTCACGATGCGGATCATCGTGTCGCGCTGACTTCACTTACCACGAATCATTTCCCTTCCAATTCAAGGATAGAAGCAGATGATTTCAAACTCCAAAGCTCTCGAGCCGACTCTGGATTCTGCTCAGTTGCGGCAGCTTGCCGATCGTATGAACATCGGTGAATCCTTGGAAGAGTTGGTAGAGCAGTGGTCATTCAATAGCTCTCAAGAGTTGCTTGCCACCAGCGCCCGGTCGATGCGACTCGAGTGGCTCGAATCGGATGATTGCGACGTTGCGGACGATACTTTGGAAGGGTTCCCAGCCAAGCTGATTCACCGTCACGCAGTTTTTCCCATTGAGCGAGGCGATGGTTGGTTGCGATTGGTGGTTAGTAACCCGTTTGATTTCGCAGCCATCGATTCGGTCGCGTCAGCTCTGGAAGTTGAAGTGCGTCCCGTGGTCGCTTCGCCAGAAACCGTCCAGCGGCTGATCAAGCGACATCTTGGAGTTGGCTCCGAGACGATCGATGGCCTAATTGCACTCCAGCGTCAATCCGGCGACGTAGAGATGCTCGAAGGCCTCGATCCGGACAGTTTGGAAGATGCTGAAGAAGCACAGCAAGCTTCCGTGGTGCGTTTGGTCAACGAAATCATCAGCGAAGCGATTGAAGCTCGCGCCAGTGATATTCACATCGAATCGCAGGAATCGGGCTTGAAAATCCGCCATCGCATCGACGGCGTCCTTCAAAGGCAATCGACGCCACCTGAGATGAATCAGTTCCGGGCTGCGATCATCAGTCGACTGAAGATCATGGCCAAAATGAACATCGCAGAGAAGCGAGTCCCGCAGGACGGCCGTATCAAGCTACGCGTTTCGGGACGCGAAATCGATGTCCGCGTTTCCATCATACCGATGCTGCACGGCGAAGGCGTCGTGATGCGTATCCTCGATAAATCCAATTTGAAATTCTCGCTGCGTGGCATCGGCATGCCCGAGTCCATTTATGAAAAATTTTCGAAACTGATTCGTTTGCCGCACGGCATCGTTCTGGTTACTGGTCCGACTGGCTCCGGTAAGACCACTACACTTTACAGTGCCCTCAGCGAAATTAAATCTGAAGATATCAAAATCGTTACGACCGAAGATCCAATCGAGTATCAGCTCGAAGGGATCAACCAGATTCAAGTCCATACGAAAGTCGGTCTAACTTTTGCGGCTTGCCTGCGAGCCATCTTGCGGCATGATCCAGACGTAGTGCTTGTCGGGGAAATTCGCGATTTGGAAACTGCTGAAAATGCAACTCAAGCGTCGCTGACCGGGCACATGGTCTTTAGCACCTTGCACACCAACGATTCGGCAAGTGCCTTCATGCGGCTTTGCGACATGGGCGTTGAACCGTTCCTGGTTGCGAGCACCGTCGAAGGCGTTTTGGCTCAGCGTTTGGTGCGGGTTCTTTGCGAAGAATGCAAAGAGGCCTACCGTCCTGAAGCCGATGAATTGCCTGAAGATTTTCCAATCGATGATCGTCTTGATCCGGCCCTTAGACTTTACCGACCAGTTGGATGTGAATGTTGTCGTCGGACGGGTTATCGCGGTCGGCTTGGGATTTATGAGCTATTGGTTGCCAATGAAGAGATTCGGCAATTGGCGACGCAAGGTGGAACTTCGGATGTGCTCAAGCAAGCTGCTATTCGAAGTGGCATGGAAACGTTACGCACCGACGGCTGGAATAAAGTTCTAGCTGGCGTGACGACCATTGATGAAATTCTGCGCGTGACAAAAGCGGATTAGTTTGATGAGCGACTTTGCTTACACCGCGAAATCTAGCAGCGGGCAGAAGTGCTCGGGAGTCATTGCTGCAAACTCACGCGCCGAAGCCATGCAACGGCTTCGATCCCAAGCCTTGTTCCCCATGACAGTGGTTGATCAGCAGGCGGGATTGCCTGCGTGGGCAACGATCTCACTTCCAGTTCGTGTTACCAAAGAACAGACCGCAGATTTTTGTACTCAGCTAGCTGATCTGTTGACCAACGGCGTACCCATGCTCGAATCGCTACGAATTCTTTCGGACGCGACCGAAAATACTAGGCTGAAAGAAACGACGGTTCGCATTCATGATGCAGTGTCACAAGGTGATAGCCTGGACATCGCGATGAGCAAAGAGTCGGCGATTTTCTCTGAGTTGACGCTGAGCATGGTTCGCGCCGGTCAAGAAGGGGCATTTCTCGAAGAAGCCCTTCAAAGAACCGCCGTGTTCTTACGCAAGCAAGACGAAATGCGGAGCAAGATTGTTGGAGCCCTGACCTATCCAATCATCCTTGGTATCGTGGGCACGATCATTACCTCTTTGATGGTCGTCTTCCTCGTTCCAAAGTTTCAACCATTCTTCGATCGGCTTGAGCAAAACGGAACGGGATTGCCATTGATTACGGTGCTGTTGCTCGGTGCGAGTCATACACTAATGAATTATGGCGTCTTCGTTTTGATTGCGTTTGCCGCGATCGGCCTGACTGTCTATCGCTTGATCAAAACGGAAGCCGGGATGCGCATGCTGGACCGAGTAAAATTGAAAACGCCTATGATCGGTGTAATTTTTCACGACGCGGCAGTGTCGAGAGCTTGTCGAGTTCTTGGCACAATGCTCCGCAACGGTGTTCCGCTGCTCAAGTCGATTCGCATCAGCAGTGAATCCACCGGCAACGTGCTACTTGCAGAAGCGATGATCAAGGCGGCCGACAATGTGACCGCCGGCGATTCGCTCTCCAAACCGCTCGCGGCCAGTGGGTTGATCCCACCGCAAATTATGGCCATGATTCGTGTCGCTGAAGAATCCAATTCACTCGATGAAGTCCTCGTTAAAATCGCGGATCGAATCGATAGTCGCATCGAACATCGACTGGAAGTCATGGTCCGGATGATTGAACCGATGATGTTGATCTTGATTGGCTGTATGGTGATGTTTGTAATCGTCGGCGTGCTGTTACCTGTGTTTGATCTAAATTCCTCCGTCGGATGAGTATCATGCTGCTTTATAGTGTCGGGGGTGGCGGCCCCCCCAAATACTGGAAATAAAAAGGCCCAAAAGAGGGGCGGAAAGGGCCAAAGCGAAAAAAAGCAAAAAAAAATTTTAAAAATAAAAC
>JANNNN010000597.1:0-2767 GCA_031398555.1 Planctomycetia bacterium
GTTGACGATCCCAAACACCGCTTGGCGAACGAACTTCGTAAGACTCGACGATCGTTGCTCCGGCATCGCGGTCGAGTGTTACGGCGGCACTCTGGCCGGGCTCGATGCGTATCTGCTGAACTTTACCAGCTTGTCGTTGATCGGCGAGCAAGACCATGAGCGCGGTGCGATGGGAATTAACAAGCCCCAGTTGGGCTGGTGGCAGCGCAGAGTTCGCGTGTACCTCTTGGCTGACCGTCCGCCAAAACGGTTCGTAGTTGGGCAGTGTTGGGGCGGACATCGGAACCCACCACTGCGTTGGAGCGTAGGTGATCGGTTGCAATAAGAGTTGTCCTCCGCTCGAGGCCATACACTGTCCGCTGTACATGGCGTTTTCAAGAACGAAGCGATTGCGATTGGAGGCGACACTTGAAACTCGCCACAGTTGTCTTGGATCTTGCGAAATTGCAGCTAACGATAAAGTTTGATTGCGAGTTGCACTGAGGGCAGTGATGCGGCCATTTTGATAGTGCTGGACGCGGACGTAGGAATTGCCTGTCGGAACAACCCACCAGTTGCTATCGGCCACCGGATTGCGGCTGAGTGAAAGCGAGTTGCCATTGTCACGAGTCAGATACTGTTGCGAACCGCGCGGGTCGAACGTAGCGAGCTGCAACATTTGTGAACGAGCCTCTTGGCCTTGATAGATCGAATCAAAAATGGGGCTTGGCGTAATGCCTTGCAGGGAGTCAACGAAATTTGCGTCGATGCTTGGATCGAACTGCGGTTGTGCAAATGGAGCATTCAGTGGGGAGTTAGGATTAACGCCCGGATTAGCACCTTGCTGCATGGGCGGCGGTAGTACGGGTCTGGCTGCTGCTCTGGCTGCTGCTCTGGCAGCCGCTCGGTCGAGTCCTCGGATTTCCATTTGGCTGGTGCGGTAGCGCACCGAGCCGCCGGAAATGTCGCCAATTTGCATATTCCCGGTTTGAGCAACCGGCCAGCGAATGACTTGATTCAGGTTGCGAGAAAAGTACCCGAGCCACTGGCCATCTTGCGAATCCAACTTGGCATCGCGAAGGTAGACGGTACTTTTTCCCGCCTGATCGGTAACCACCAATTCGTTCTCTGACATTACGGCGTCAGCGGAAGCACCCGCCCCCGGAGCTTCAAGGCGAAAGCGTTCTTGGGCACTCGAGCTCGAGACGGAAGCCAAAGCGACTAAAGTGACAAGATAGAGGTATCTCATGACACAATCCCGGCGTAAGTGAATCTGCATTAATGCGACAGATAGGCGAATATTATTAGACTAACAGGATTTTAGGCCAAACGCCGCCTTTTAGCCAGAATTTTGGCTTCAATCACACGCCCGAGCTTCGCCAAAACCGCCAAATCCGGCATATATTTCACCAGATATTCACAATGGCGGGTTTGTAGGTAACTTTAGGCGCTATATAGCTCAGAAAGTGACAGAACTTTGGAAAAAGAGTTCCCTGGCAATTGGCATCTGACCACAATAGGATAACGCTGCCCGCGAGACTGCATGATCCGTTAGACTGTTCAGGTGGCGTTTTGAACTGAAACGCAAATCCACGATCCCTCCAACATCTCCCACCGCCATGAAAACAACTTTTCCAAGTTTTTTCGCGCTTGCACTCGCGATACTGCTTTCGGGCTGCAACGAAAAGGTCGTTCCTAAATCGACAGTTACTAAAATTGAAGCTGAGATCGAGGGCAAACTCTTCCACGTTTCGCTTGCCAATTGGCCGCGTGTTGCCAAAGTTCAAGGAGGGTTGTTTGCGGATGAAATCACAACCATCGCTGCCAAAGTTCCCGGGAGAGTGGTTGAGGTGAATTGTGATCTTGGCGATTTGGTTCAAGCCGATCAGACGTTGGTTAAGATCGATCAGCGTGAATACGAATTGCTCGCCGCACAAGCTGAAGCGCAGCTAACGCAGGCGCGAGCGGCTATCGGTTTGAAATCCGGCGATTCGGTTGAAAAGCTGAACCCGCTGAATGCACCGCCGGTTCGCGAAGCTCGAGCGGTGCTGGATGAAGCCAAGCAATCGGTCGAGCGTTTGAAGAAATTATTCTCGCAAGGTGCTGTCGTCGCAACGGACATCGAGTCGGCAACGGCGCTCGAAAGTGTGGCTGATGCGCGATTCAATTCCTCTCTCAATAGCGTCCGAGAAAAGATCGCGTTGGTCGGTGTGCAAACCGCCCTGCGATCCTTGGCGGAACAACGACTAAGTGATACCGCGATCAACGCACCGTTTAAGGGCCGCATTCAAAATAGAACAGTGGCCATCGGTTCTTATGTCAACGTTGGTCAACCCATTCTCGAATTAGTGCGAACTGACGTTCTACGCTATCGAGCTTCCGTGCCAGAGCGATTCGCCTCACAGGTCGACCTCGGTCAAAAAGTGAGACTGTTACTTCACGACGCGTCGCCTCGCGAGGTAACCATCACACGGATCAGTCCGGCTCTCGATTCCGTTAGTCGGTCGCTGATGTTCGAGGCCGCTGTTCCGAATGAAGACGGCTTGCTCCGGAGCGGTTCTTTCGCTCAGGCCGACGTAGTACTCAATGAGCAGTCGCAAGCGCTAACGATTCCCGTCAGTGCGATGGTCCGTTTTGCGGGAGTTCAAAAAGTTTGGAAAGTCGTTGATGACAAAGTAAAAGAAGCAGTCGTTGAAGTCGGTGACGAGAAAAATAATATGATCGAAATTCGAAGCGGTTTGAAGGAAGGGGATTCAATACTACTGGATGGTCGCGGTGGTGCGGTTGG
>JANNNN010000631.1:0-1746 GCA_031398555.1 Planctomycetia bacterium
CAGGCACTGCATAACTTTGCATCTAGCTGCCTCGTCAGCTTTTCGCCACGCAACGAGCAACGCTTGTTCATCAACCGAAATAGGCTGGTTTTCACCAAATTGCATACGTTGGCGCATACGCTCACTTTCGACCAACTCTGATTTCTGCTCATTTCCCAGGGAATCAGGCGTTTTCTGGCCTTTTGCATCTGGGATTGAAAATCCGTGTGTCGCCGGATCATTCCCGGCCCTGGCCACTCCTTGTGCTGCAACGACTTACGACGATTGTTGACTCACTCATGTGAAGTGGGCTTACACCACGGATTACACCCGTGAACGTGAGCTACATTTACATCATGCTAAGAAAACACGTTAAACCCAATCCAGATTTCCCTCTATCGGCCCATCCTCAAGGCTACTCTCTAAAAGATCTTGGGGAAGACTCACTATTTCGGCCAACGTTGGGGTGACCCCTACGGAGCTCTCCGCGACTATGAAGCGAAGCGAGCCTATCTCGAAGCAGGGGAAGAACCCCCACCGACACGGGAATATCGTTGCTTGAATGCCTCGATAAGTTTCTGGATTCAAAGAGACGTAAGGTCACCTTAGGCGAGCTAACGGAGAGGTCTTGGAGTGACTACAAGACCCAATGCGATGTCATCCTAGGGTCATTGCAGGCTGCCGACCGGTTGCAAGCTTACGCCCCAGCGACTTCACACGGTTGCGGGACGCATTCAAAGGGGCTCCCACCACAATCACAAAGAAGATCACACGGGGTGTCCGTAACTCGATATGGTCACGCATGGTCAACCGGTACGAGCGGTTCGCCGATCTCTGCCGAGTTCGGAAAGCTTGCTCGTTCCCTTGAGATCAACGGAACGTTTTACGATCTCCATAGAAGTATTCAAACCATTGCCGATAACTGGGGCATGTGGATAGCTCTATGAGCGGTGTTTACCGGCAGCTAGTTCCCGATGATCGATTGCAACGCGTTTCCGACGTTGTTAGAAACTGGTTCAAAGGGAGACCCACGGAATGTCGCCATGCCAAAAACCGTCGTCGGCCTTCGAGGGAGTTCCACCCGTCATTCGTTTTCCGACTTTACCTAAAGCTACCAAAGGCCACTTCGACAGTCGCATCGGCTTAGTCAAATAGCGTTCGACATTCAGTTGGTATTCGCCGTTCTCCGCGAGCTTCGACTTTGCAACAATTAACATGGATGGGCGGGATGTACAGGATTGCAATTTCTTATCCTGTTCATCCTGTGTATCGATGTTCAAAAACTCTCTCAAATTCGACAGAGCGTCTGGGAGGTCGTTCTTGTCGATAGCCCTTCGTTGAGCACCAAGTCCAAAGCCATCGTTTTCGATCTTGTAAAAGGCGCTCGAATCAATCTTTCTTCGCCCGACGCTTTGTCCATGATCAGGATCGATGTCTTCACGCCTGATTCAAAGGGGTCAGCGGGATTTTTGTACCGCGAGGTTCTGCGAGGATCTACGGCTCAAGCGTGACCACCTTGCCGTCTTGCTTGCCACCCAGGGCCTGGTACATGTTGTGATCTAGTGTTTGTTCGATAAAACGCACACTACCATCTCCTAACAAGAACGTAGCGCCTCCGATATGTGCGGACCGGAAACCTGCTTCCGTGTTCCAGTTACATGATGGATGACATGGATCGCTGGATGTATCGTCGCATGAGTTGTAGTTTATTGGAATAATTGTTGTGCAGTAGCCATTACCATTGTTCGTCTTCGCCCAACCGTTGCG
>JANNNN010000678.1:0-2965 GCA_031398555.1 Planctomycetia bacterium
TATTTTTTTATTGTCCGTTTGCCTTAATTGCTTTTAGGGTGCCACGTGAAGTTTGTCGAATATATACCGTTCGCAGGGCATTTGCACAAATCCCCGCAGTTTTCTTCAAAGAATTCGCCGTTTCGGAAGACCGTAGCAAAACGTTCAAGCACGCTCGGATCTGTCGATGTTTTGACGAAGGAACTTCACGAATTTATTTATTGGATGCCACTGATCGATTCAACCTATCCTTCGCATATGCGTAAATGAATGAGGGCAAGTTTCAGTACACGATCCTGATGCTTATATAATCCTCATTGGCCAGGAGGCGATTTTTGAAAAGTCCTGTTTGGGACTAGGTACCGGGCCCCTTACGCAAATGGAAGCGTTGGTCAGATCGCGATCACCGTTAGGAAGCAGAGAGCGAATTGAGTTATTCAAAAAGAATGAAACTTGACTTTCTGCAGTGTTGCAAAGTAGGACCGTTGCGGTGACTGTTGCGGGCACCACTGATCGCGTAAAATCTCGGCTTCGCGGCATCGTCACTTGTGAACTGCATGAAAGTCATCTATGTCTTCGTCCAACCCCGTCGAGCCTGGAAGTCCAAAGGAAGTGGAATCGAGTGGGATCAATCGCGTCGATACTGACGCGAGACAGGACTCAAAACATGGGTCGGGCGGATTGGCGCTGCATTGGAAGATTCTTATAGGCTTGATAGTGGGGGTGGTGCTTGGTGGAACTGCAAGGATCTTGCTGCCGCCGGGAGTGGACGGCAAGCCGAACCCCACGCTGAACATGCTGGCAACCAATGTCGCCGAGCCGATAGGGCAAGTCTTCTTGCGGTTGATCATGATGGCTGTAGTGCCACTTGTTTTTACCGCCTTGTCGCTGGCGGTCGTTGAGCTTGGCGACCTTCGTAAGCTTGGACGGATGGGACTGAAGACGTTTTTGTTGACACTGCTGTTTTCGGGTGCGTCGGTGATTATCGGCTTGACGCTAACGAACGCGATCCGTCCCGGCGCTCGGATTCCGGAAGCTACGCGTATTGAGCTGAGCGAGCGATTTAAAGATAAGGCGGCGGCTACGGAAGCCAATGCCGAAAAAGCCAAATCGTTGCGAGACAGTTTGCTAGACATTATTCCGAAAAATCCGCTGCAAGAGATGGTGGGGGCGATGGATGGCAGTTCTCCTGGCGGCGGCATGTTGGCAGTCATGTTCTTTTCGCTAGTGTTTGGGGTGGCGATGACAGTCGCCGGTCCGCGGGCTGCAACGCTGATCTCGGTATTGGAGGGTGTTTACGATTCGGTGATGGTGATTATCCAGTTTTCAATGCGACTGGCGCCTTACGGAGTGGCAGGGTTAGTGTTTTCGTTAGTGGCACTCTTCGGTTTTGATATTCTGGCGAGCCTTGTTTGGTACGTTGGCACAGTAGTTCTCGGGCTGCTGCTACAAGCGGGGGTGGTTTATTCCATAGCTCTGTGGAGCCTTGCAGGCCGTTCGCCGATCGCCTTCTTCCGCAGTATCAGCGACGCGGTGCTGACCGCTTTCGCGACTTCTTCGTCGAGCGCGACGTTGCCGACTGCGCTCCGGGTTACTGAAGATGAATTGGGAATCACACCCCAGGTTTCGCGATTTGTGTTGACTGTTGGGGCCACAGCCAACCAGAACGGAACAGCGCTTTACGAAGGAATCACGGTGCTATTTTTGGCGCAGGTGTTTGGAAAAGAATTGGATATGGCTCAGCAAGCCTACGTCGTCATGCTCTCGATTTTGGCGGGAGTAGGAACTGCCGGCGTGCCAGGCGGATCGTTGCCATTGGTGGTCATTGTTTTGCAAAGCGTTGGAGTTCCACCAGCTGGAATTGGCATTATTCTGGGCGTCGACCGATTGCTGGACATGTGCCGGACATCGCTAAACGTGACTGGAGATATCGTCATTGCTGCCTGCGTGGACGGGTCCAAATCGAAATGAGTACAAATGAACTCGACATTTTGCTTACTTTTCAGGTTGCTTACTTTTCAGGCGTTGCAACCGTGCCAACCGGACTTGAGATTATCCCTAGACGATTAGGAAACAATGGCTCAACTATTCCCAAACAACTTGTAGGCTGTTAAGCTGAAGAGTGTAGCGGAAATCGGCACTATCTCATCAACCTAACCTCATACTTGTCAGCAGGTTGCTCATGTTAAGCATTTCGGAAAGCAACGTTTTTCGTTGGGTCCGTCTACTTACACTATTCGCAGTAGCAGTTGCGATGTTCAATTGCTGCCCGGCGATGGCGCAAGAAGTTGCACCGGAGCCGATCAACGATGTCAATTTCCTTTATTGGATTGCCAAAGTATCGGGCATTATCGGTCTGATTCTGTTTTTGGTTTCGATTTATTTCGTGACCGTTGTGATTCAGAATTTCTTAAACTTGCGAATGTCAGTCGCTGCACCACCAGAAGTCATCTCAGCTTGCCAAGCAGCCATCGAAAACAAAAACGTTAACCAACTGATGGAAACGGTCAGCCAGGATGATTCTTACTTCAGCCAAATACTCTTCGCTGGCTTGTCGGATCTAGGTTATGGACTCGACGAAGCTCGCGACAAACTAGAACGTACCGCTGAAGCTTTGAATGCTCGGATGGAAGCCAACATTAGCATCTTGGCGGTGCTCGGAACGTTGGGGCCGATGATCGGTCTGTTGGGTACGTTGAAAGGGATGATCACCGCGTTCAGTGCGATTGCGATTTCTGGTGTCAGCCTCGATGCGGCCAAAGTTGCAGAAGCGATCTCTGAAGCCTTGGTGCTGACATTTGAGGGAGTGTTGCTCTCCATTCCTGCGATCTACTTGTATTCGTTGTTCCGCAATAAGATTGCCACGATCACGATTGAAACCACGACGCTGGCGGATGATCAACTGCGTTCTGCATCAGCCCTAATGCGTCGAAAGCCTGACGCAAAGTAATCCTACGTCGTAGCTTGGGACCATTGTCCCGAGCGA
>JANNNN010000684.1:0-3752 GCA_031398555.1 Planctomycetia bacterium
CAGCGATCGCCCACTTCAGCAACAACCAGCTCGTTGCAGTCACAAGTATGTAGAGAGTCATGAGCAGAGCGGAGTGATAGAGCAATGCGGAGAGAACAACCATGCATCCAACACCGGTCGCAACCTCAACGTGAGGAAAGCACCAGAGGCTAAACAGCTCCGCAATTAGAATCGGAATACAGTAGCCAACCACAAGTGAATCTAACGCTTCGAACGTTTTGACTCGGGGAAGTAAAAAGCGCTCGGTCAGCAAAAAACAAACACTGAGAAGCCCGACACATACAGCCACATAAAGATTGTTGGGAGGTGGGTAACTGAGCCCTAGAAGGGCGGCGATCGCCGTACCAATCGCGCCCAGTTGCAGTCCACGTTTGTTACACATGTAGGCTGGGTGATTTTTGATATCATCCGCGAGCATCTCAGGGCCTCAAGTCATTGTCACCAGCTAACGACGTTTCCGGATTATGATAAGCGCCGTTTGAATTTTTATGAAGGCGGTCTGGTCCTCAAACTTCACACGCGGGAGAATTGGCGTTAATTCCACAGTCATGGCGCCGATCCGACAGATTTCATTCCAACACAGTACAAGTACTTGTAAGACCGCAAGTACAATTGTCCTCGATCAACTGCTGGACTAGCGTTGAAGTGAGTATCATCATCAGCAAATTTGTTTTGGGCGATTACCCTCAATTCATCCGAAGGTTCGATTACATACAATCCACTCGTG
Source organism: Planctomycetia bacterium (assembly GCA_031398555.1). Classification (GTDB taxonomy): domain Bacteria; phylum Planctomycetota; class Planctomycetia; order Pirellulales; family Pirellulaceae; genus Aureliella. The sequence goes on from JANNNN010000684.1 coordinate 728, forward strand.
CGTGTCTGTGCATAAATTTTTCCATGGATAACAATGGGCGAAGCATAGACAGGGCGGTCCCCGCTAGCGATCCCGGGTGTTCGAGCCCGGTGCACAAGTTCACCGTTTTTTGCGTTCGCGCAAAAATACATCCCTTTGTCGTCTATCCAGTGTAAGCGATCTTTATAGAGCGCTGGTGTGGCGACGTAGGAGGACGTGCGACTAGTCCATAGGACGTTTGATTTGCTAACATCTCCTTTGCCACCCACTTCCAGGGCCATACTCCCAGACGACCGGTAACCCCCAAAGGCGTAAACGATTTTGCCATCAACGATTACGCTAGGCGATAGATTATCCGTCATCGTTGTTCGCGCGAACCATGTGAGTTTACCGGACTTTGGATTCAAGCCCCAAATCTCTCCTGGGACGGCAATTACCAAGTCATCGCGTGACTCGTTCACAGTCACAATCGCCGGTGTACCGTAGCTGAGTGCTAAAGTTGAAGCTTCCGACTTCCAGATTTCTTTTCCGCTGACTTTATCAAGGGCAAAAATCGAGTGACTCTCTTCTGCCGCGTTCACGATCAAAAGGTCTTTGTAAAGCATCAAGCTAGCTGCGGTTCCCCAACCCCGATCGCCGGACTCTGTTCCAACGGACACTTTCCAAAGTTGATTGCCCTCGAGATCAAACGCCAGGACGCCAGATTTGCCGAAGAACGCAAACACTATTTGACCATCCGTTACCGGTGAATTAGTAGCGTAACCATGCTCCGGCACTCCCATTCCTTGGTATCTATCTTCAGGTTGAACCGCTGCAACATCGCGCGTCCAGACGATTTTTCCATCATCGCGATTAATACAAACGAGCGAACGTTTGAGCTGCGCCATGTTGCCAGCGTTGCTTTTGTCTTCGCCATAGCCCGAATAAGTGGTAAGAAATATATATTTTTCGGTGAGCACCGGACTTGATGAACCTGCCCCAGGCAGCTTCGTTTTCCATAACAGGTTTTTTGTATCGCTCCATTCTGTCGGGATCGTCTGATCCTCGCTCAAGCCAGTTCCGTTCGGTCCGCGAAAGCGACTCCATGATTCAAAATCATTCATTTTCGCGCCGGTCAGAACAAGTCTAGAATTGGATTGCACAACCTCAGTCGCATCTATTCGTTCTTGGGACAGTTCTACATCTACAGAAGATTCTGTTTCGATCTCGGGCCGAGCAGAAGCGTCATCCAGTCCCGGGCGACGCACGCCCTGGGGGACGAATAAGACAGACACGCCAAGCATGACCGTTACAAGTGCAAACAATACAGCGACGCGTTTGCGATTCATAGCATTCCTTTAGATCGATCAGTTGTTTTTGAACTTCGAACTTCTATCCGCGGCAGCATAATACAACGCAAACCTGAAGTACGGGTGAAGATCCTCCCAAAAAGACTAAGGAAATGAAAAGGTCTACAAAATGTCCGCTGGCCACAGGGGCTTAACGGCCGCTTAACGTTCCGACGCTAAATTGAGAATGTTCCGTGCCGATTTGACGTTTGCAGGTCAGGGCACCGATCATCCGAACAGTCACCTACAGTGGAGAATCATTGATGAATCTAAAACGGAGTTTTATGTTGGCGATTGCAGCCAGCTTGGGTAGCAGCCTATTAGTTATCGCTCAACCTCCAGGTGGCCCAGGAGCGGGTGGCCCGGGAGCGGGTGGCCCGGGAGCGGGCGGCCCAGGAGCGGGCGGCCCAGGAGGCGAACGTCGCCCAAATCCACTCGTCGAAGCGCTCGACGTAGATCATGATCACAATATCTCAGCCGAGGAGATCAAAGGAGCAGTCATGGCGTTGTTGACGCTAGACAAGAACAAAGACGGACAATTGAGTTCGGACGAATATCGACTGGCTGGTGGACCTGGCGGAGCCGGAGGTGGCGGCGGTGGACCCGGCGCTGGGGGCGGACCCGGAGGTGGCGGACCCGGGGGTGGCGGACCCGGGGGTGGCGGACCTGGGGCTGGCGGACCCGGACCTGGCGGACCTGGTAGTGGTGGGCCAGGGGGACGGCAAGGAGGCATAGGCAATGGACGACAAGGTGGCGTGGGCGGACGACAGGGTGGTGCTGGTGGCGATGGTAGACGCGAGCAAGGTCCACCACCGGCGGAACATGATCCGGAACAGTTTGTTCGGCACGCAATGGAATTTGACGCGGACAGCGATGGTAAACTAAGTCGGGAAGAACTTTTGAAATTCGCGGCTCAAATGCCGCCTCCGCCACAAGGTGGTCCTGGTCAAGGTGGTCCTGGTCAAGGTGGACGCGGCCCTCGCGGTGGTGGTCCTGCTGGTCCTGGCGAAGCAGGCGGGCCTCGCGGCGGGCAACCTTCACGGCCAACGCGACCTGCCAGCGACGAATAGTCGCTATTAATTGAACAGTTTGTATAACAGTCGGAGTTCCGAACGCTCCGGCTGGTTCACTTTATGGGAACACTTTGGTGCGACTACTTGTTATTGAAGACGAACCCGATTTACGACAGGCCATTGTGCAAGCCCTTTCGGAAGAAGGTTTTGCAGTCGACCAGGCTGCCGATGGGCAAGCGGGTTTGCACAAAGCTATCGTTTGGGATTATGACGCAGTTGTCCTGGATCTGATGCTTCCGATCAAGAGCGGCTGGGATGTGCTGGCAGGACTGCGCAAAGTCAAAGTGACTCCAGTGCTAATTCTTACCGCGCGCGACGGCGTCAATGATCGAGTCCGGGGACTCAACGGCGGCGCTGATGACTATTTGATAAAGCCGTTCTCGATTGTTGAGTTAATCGCACGACTGCGGGCCTTGATTCGTCGGTCGGCAGGACAGGCCACCTCTAACATCGAACTAGGATCCATCACGGTTTGCTTGTCGGATAGAACTGTGACCAAGGATAATGAGATTATTCCGCTGACGGCCCGGGAATACGCACTGGTCGAATTGCTGGCTTTACATCGCGGTAAACTGATCACTCGCTCGATGATTTACGATCATATTTTTGGCGAAGAGGACGATAGCCTTTCGAACTTGATCGAAG
>JANNNN010000687.1:0-3370 GCA_031398555.1 Planctomycetia bacterium
GCGACAAGCAGCGCATCATGGCCCTTTGGCGGTTCAACTTGGCCGAAGTGGATATTGAAACCGTGCGAGCACATAAGAATGCTGCCGGGCTTCAAGTTAGGGCGAATGTTTTGACGGAAGATATCGCCTTGAACTTCATCAGGAAGAAGCATGTTGACGACATCGGCTTGTTTGACGGCTTCTTCGATGATCATCGGCTTGAATTTGTGGCTGACCGCGAGATCATAGTTCGGGCTGCCTTCACGTTGACCGATGATCACGTTGCAACCGCTATCGCGAAGGTTCTGAGCCTGTGCGTGGCCTTGTGATCCATAGCCCAAGATGGCGATCGTCTTATCTTTCAAGTGGGACAGATCGGCATCGTTATCGTAGTAAATCTTCGCGGTCATAATTCTCTCTGTGGTTGTTTGCAATGGACGCTGCCAGCGTCGGTTCAAGAAATTGAAAGTTGGGTTGGGTCGGGTATTGTTTAGCTAGTCACTAGCTTCGGCAGTTGCCAGTTGCTGTTCCGTCACCTGCTGGCCCGAACGAACAAGTGCGACGCGACCCGTTCGAACTAGCTCGGTGATTCCGTAGGGACGCATTCGTTCAATAAAGGCTTCGATTTTATTCTCGCGGCCAGAAAGTTCGATCATTAATTCTTCGGCCCCTACGTCGACGACTTTCCCTCGGAATATCTCAACCAGTTCGCGAACTTCGGTGCGTGGCCCACCTGGAGCCGCTTTCACCTTGATAAGCATTAAGTCGCGTTCGACGAAATCCTGCGAGCTAATATCGTGGACCTGAACAACGGTGACTATTTTTTCAAGCTGCTTTCGAACCTGTTCGAGCACACGGTCGTCGCCCACGACGACGAAAGTCATACGGGACAATTCGGCGTTCTCTGTCGCGCCGACAGCCAGCGAATCGATGTTGTAACCGCGACTGGCGAGCATTCCGGAAATATGAGCTAATACACCGGGGACGTTTTGGACAAGGGCTGATATGAGGTGCCGCATTGGGGCATACCTTTCGGATTTTACCGTTGTTGAAATTTGACCCGAGCATCTTACTTTGCAATCTGATTTTCCTCAAGGATGCCGGGACCCACGGAGGTGTGGCCGATCTCGTCAGAGAACCGGAGGAGTTTTGGCTGGTTTGGTTAAAAGCCGGTTTTGACATCTAGCTGGTTTTATTAGAAACCGGGATGGAATGGAGCGAGGTTTGTTATTCGGCCGGTTTCTCACGAAACCAGCTACCATTCGCAATAATGTAAAGCGAAGTTTGGTTTACAGGTTCAACCGGTTTCTTACGAAACCAGCAATTCGCCCAAAGAAATTGGGCCGCGAATTCAAGAGATTTCGCGACCCAAATTATTCTTAGAAAAATAGACTTGGCGAATTCGCCGTCGTCAACTAATTCCACCACCAATTGTCGTTTGAACCAGCTTTTTGACGGACGAGTGAAACTGAATCGTCAAATTTGGTTTGCTCGCTAACAACTCGCCAAGGATTGATTTCAACTCCACCACTGGCTGACACAGTCCAGCCTGCGCGGCCGCTGATGAAGCTGCAGTGTGCTGGAATGGTCTTTGCGACTGGACGGCTGGGAGTTTCCAACGATTTCGACTTGCCGTTCAGCAAGCTTAGATCGAGTCCCGCGGCGGACTCCAACTGGTTGGCAGCGATAACTGTCGCGATGACGTTCAGGTCCATCACATTGCGCAGATCACCGAAAGCAACATTTTGCGTGCAAAGTTCATCGAACTTCGCTGTGAATTGGTCGGCCCAACGTTGGGCCAACTTGTTCTGACGCTCCGAATTCGTGCGTCCACCCTGCGAATCGACAAACTGCTCAGCGGTCATCGCTTTGACGCCCAAACCGGTTAACTTCCAAGCCATTCCGTCTTCGCTCTTAAGAATGGAGTCATAATCGCAAGCCATCCACCAACGAGGCTGCGTTCCATTGGTCTTGCCACCGTCACGAATCATTTCCATATAGCTTGGCAAGCCGGCGACTGGCGAGTCTTCGATAGCCATCGCTAAGCACTTCATTCGATAATCGGCGGCAACCAAAGTCTGCGCCATACGTGAATCTGTAGGCAATGCCGTAAGCGTAACGATTTGATTTCCAAAGGCTTCTTTCATGCCATTCTCTACGCGACTCGGATCAAATCCTGCACCCGTTTTCAGTTGACTGAGGAATTTACGGAGGCGAACTTCACCGGCTGGAGTCGGATCGATCGAAACCGAAATTGCATTGTCGCGGCTTGCGTCTACGGTGCGAAAAGCGGTTACTAAGTCTTCCAACTGTAGCACTGGACGGCCAGTTGTCATTCCAACAACGCTTGCATCTTCGCGGACTCGCCAACCTTCGGCTGGGCCAGCCAACACAATGTCATTGCGTTCTGGATAGACAAAAACGTATTCAATTCTTTGCAAGCCAGCCAAAAAGCGAACTTCATCCGAAATCGGCTCACCGGTAGTAATAGATTTCTTTATTTCTGCCTGCAGTTTTGCCAGCGAAATCATACGCATCGGTGTGGATGTAGCAATTTTTCCGCTTGGTTGAATAATTTGCTCGCGCAACTCACGAAGCAATCCAGCGCGGTCGTCTTTCGTCGCAGATCGAACAACTCCGTCCGAATCGACTAAAACGCCACCCACGACTCGCTGAAGAAAACCACCATTATTGTTGTTGTTAATCTGAGCTTGAACAGTAGAAACTGTTAAAAAGCTTCCGAAAAGCAAAGCAGCAACAAACGCAGCGCCCGGGCGAAATTTTTGACCGATAATCATTCTCGGACTCCAGGAGAAGATTCAACACTTCCCTCAGGTCGTTCCACGGCCTTTGGGCTAAAATCGAGACAAGCAGGTAACTTTACAGCCTTGAGGATACTCAACACGGCACATTAATGCAACAAACTTCTTTACAACAAGCGTACTTGATTATTCGCCACAGCAGTCGTTGGTCCGACGTCTTGAAGCTATTGCCAGGTCAAACGGTGGTCGTCGGCCGCAGCTCCGAAAACCAGATTGTGGTCCGGGACGAGCGGGTTAGCCGAAAACATGCTGAAGTCTCGCACCGAAAAGGTGGTTGGATGGTTCGGGATCTCGGATCGCGGAACGGCACCCAGGTCGATCGGCAATCGATAAGTGGCGAACATTCGCTGGTCGATGGCGAAACGATCTCAGTCGCCGACTGCGAGATGATTTTTACAGGCAATCTGGCGGGCGCTTTTTCGTCGTTCGCTCCCGTGCCAGTCGAGAAATCCAGCGATCAACTCACCCATGACGGTTTCGGCCCGCCGACTATTACTCACCGTCAAAATCGTTCCCAGTGGTCTAGGAATGTTGAAGCCGGGTCGCTGGAGGATTCTGCGAGTTTCTTT
>JANNNN010000698.1:0-11694 GCA_031398555.1 Planctomycetia bacterium
AACACCAAATACGGCGAGGTAAGCGGATGAAGATTATTCCTGGACAAACCAAAATCGGGTGGATCGGCACGGGCGTCATGGGCAGTAGTATGTGTGGCCATTTGATGCGAGCCGGATTCTCGGCTGTGGTTTATAATCGCACTCAAGAAAAAACGGCTGGCCTAATCGAATTGGGGGCCACTTTGGCTCAGTCACCCGCCGAAGTCGCTGAACAGGCTGATGTGATCTTCACGATCGTAGGATTTCCACGCGATGTTCGCGAAGTGATCCTTGGCGATCGAGGGACTCTACAAGCGGCATCCACTGGAAAGGTGCTGGTCGATATGACGACCAGCGAGCCGAGTCTGGCGGTCGAGATTTATGATCGAGCTAAGGCGAAGGGTGTTCACTCAGTCGATGCTCCAGTTTCTGGTGGTGACATTGGAGCTAAGGGAGCCCGCCTGTCCATTATGTTGGGTGGTGAACGCGAGATCTGTGATGCTCTCGCACCATGCTGGCAGGCGATGGGCAAAACGATCGTCTTTCAAGGCCCAGCTGGCAGCGGTCAGCATGCGAAGATGGTCAATCAAGTACTCATCGCGAGCAACATGATCGGAGTTTGCGAAGCATTGCTTTACGGTTTGCGAGCAGGACTCGATTTAGAGACCGTGCTGCAATCAGTCAGCTCGGGTGCCGCAGGTTCATGGTCGCTAAGCAATCTGGCACCGCGATGCATTCGCGGTGATTTTGCTCCGGGGTTTTTGGTCGAGCACTTTGTGAAAGATATGAGTATCGCACTCGGGGAGGCGGACCGAATGCAGTTGAAGTTGCCCGGGTTGCGGCTGGCTCGTGAACTTTATACTTCGCTGGCTGAACATGGCCATTCGAAGAGCGGTACGCAAGCTTTAGTGTTAGAGTTGGCTCGGCGAAGCGACCTGAAGTGGCCGAGCTGAAGGTCGTTAGTAAGTGCAGGTTTTCGTAAGAAGCCGGATGCGGTGGACTGGTCCTACGTTCAACCGGTTCCTTACGAAACCAGCCACGAGTTTAGGTCGTTAATAGGTAGCTGGTTTCGTGAGAAACCGGATGCGGTAAACTGATCCTGCGTTCAAATGGATTCTAGCGAAACCCGTCACGCGTTTATAGGCGATGTAACGCAGTGCTAGACGTTCGCAGGAGCGGCTAGGTCGCTGTGTACATTGTCGATCATGTCACTAGTGATGATCGTTCGGTCTTCGGCGAAGCCGACCATCAGAGCAAGATCGCAAAGTCGATTGATGCGACGCGGTATTCCCTGGGTTAACAAGTGAATACGTTCCATCGCAGCTTGATCAAAGATCCGTTCGGCGTTGGCACCGGACTCGCGCATACGATGCTGAATGTAAGCGCTCGTTTCTTCCGGCAGGAATCGATTCAACATGCATTTAACGGACAATCGCTCATCCAGTGGTGTATAGCGTTCGACATGCGAAAGCAAGGTCGGTTGGCCGACAAGCACCAGCGTCCAGGCCGCTTCGCCTTCAGACTCATTGGCAGCGACATTGAGTAGCAATCGTAGTGGTTCGAGCAGGTTGTTTTGTTCCAGCAAATGGGATTCGTCCACGATGATGACTGCGTGGCGTTTGGCTTCCAAGTTGCCTCGAAGGAAACGTTCGAAGCGAGCCAAGTCGTTGGCTGCATCGCGGGAAGCATTGGCTTCACCGCCGTTGCCATCGATTTGATCGATGATATGACGAATCAACTGGTTACTATCAAGGGCAGGGAATACGAGGTTGATAACGGGACGAAACTGGTCCGACAACTGTCGTTGCAAAGAATTCACAACGAGCGTCTTTCCGATTCCACCCGGTCCACAGAGCATCGCAGCCGCGCGCCGATTTTCGATTGCGTAGTGCAATTTCAGCAACGCAGCTTGATGGGTTTCAGCGGGATAGTAATATTTTGAATCGCAGCGATTCTCAAACGGACGTCCGCTCAACTTCCAGTATTCTTGATACATAATTCTTTGTCCTGATAGCTAATTCGAACTGGAAGCGAAGTTTTCTACGATTCCGATCGACGATATACCTGCTTGTCGAATTCGACGAATGCACGTTTCAACTCGTTGCGGCGATGGATTGCGATTGTCGACGACCGCGATGGCGGCGTTGATGATCCCTTGCTCAGCCAATGTGCTCATCAAGCCGTTGGGCGAGTTCATATGGCCAATGTCTAGAATCACTAAATCGAAACTCTCGGTTAGTTCAATTAGCATGTCCGCGATGCGTTGATCGCTGTTCGGCAATTCGTTTTGATCGAGTGGACCGAGTAATGGCACAAGGGTAATTTGGTCATCAATCGAGTGGACACAGACTTCTTCGAGCGGCAGCTGATTTATGATCGCACCCTGCCAATCGTTTTCGACCTCCAGATTGGTTTGGAGACTTAACGTTGGGTTCTCGATATCGCCGTCAACAATGGCCACTTTCAAGCCGCGATTACCCGCTAACATGGCGAGGCAGCAAGCGACAGTTGTGCGACCTTCGCCTCCCTCGGGACTGGTTACAGCTAAGACTTGCAGACCTTCTTGACAGGCTTCAGACAAGTGTTTGGTTACATGTTCGAGGCTATCCATCCGCGCGTCCATCAGTTTGGCGCAAACTTCAGGCCATTGCAGTTGATCAACTTCCCAAATGGGATTGAAGACTCGCACCTTGGCGCGACGCAACTCTTGTTCAACGTATTTAGCTTGTGCGGAAGCTTTAGATCGAGACTGTTTTTCGGCTGCGGAATCCATTGCCGGAATCGCTGTTGGTATCGCAAAGGCGGCTAGTTGTTCTTGTTCGGCCGGCCGAGACTCAACCTGCTCTTGCACTGTCGGCAGTGCTTGGGGAGACGCTTTCGGCAGAACCCTGGGAGCTGCTTTCGCAACAGGCTTCGGCGGCTCTGATGTGGGTGGAACGCCAAGCGCTTTGTCGAGTCGGACGATCGAACCGAGACGGCCATGAGCGCTGTCGGGTGGTGATTGACGCACTGCCTCGCGACTGTAGAACCGAGCGGTTCCGGTATCAAGCAGTTCAGAGTCTCGTTCAAATGAGTTGGAACGCGGCTCGGCGTCTTCCGCGATCGTGGCGACCATCGGCTGCGCGAACCCAGTACTCAGCGACCCAGGACTCAGCGGCTCCGACACACGCGGTGCTGATACAACGGGTATTGATGCCATCGGTGTTGATGCTGCAGGCGGTGACGCTATGGGGGCTGGTGCCATCGGCCCTAGTGAAGCGATTTGTTCACTTTGCCAACCGCCGGCGCGCAGCATTTCTGAGGCGATAGAGGCTCGTAGTTCTTCCTCTTCGGAACGAGCAGCTTTTGTAGGCGATGTTGCACTTGCGGTCCCTGCCATAGCCAGTGCCGGGGCATTTTGCCTGATAGCTGGACGGCTTGCAATGTGTGGACGTGGGATCTCGACGCTGGTCGTATCGATGCGCAGGATCAATTGTTCGTTAGCACGCTCGACGGCTGCCTGCGAATCCGCAGCACTGTTGACAGCTTGCGCATGCACGGCATCACGCTCTTTCGCGTACGCTCGGATAAACGCTTGGTTCAAGCTATTTTGCATGTCGCTCGCTCCGGTTTGGATGGGCTCTGAAGTCTAGTTAACTTAGCGGTCAGTAATAGCAATTTCGAAACTACGCCGCGAGAGCATTTATTTTTCTCTTATTGCATCGATGGATAACTGAGCGAATTCGACGAGCCAGCTTGGCCAACTTGGGTTCCAAGTTGTGTCGGCGCGTAGCCATAGCCTCCAATTGGACCTGGCGGAAGCTGCAGGGCTGGGGCTTGCGACGGCTGCGTGCTGTAAGGTACTTGGGCTCCGCCATAAGGCAAACTTGGTGTCGCAGAAGTTTGATTGGGTGCACCTGATTGCAATTGATTGGAATACTGAGGCACGTTTTGTTGACCAGAATACTGTTGGCCAGAATACTGTGGGTTCGGATATTGCGGGTTCGGATATTGCGGATTCTGGTAAGGTTGGTTTTGATACGACTGTAGTTGAGCTTGTGGCGATGAGTTTGGAGTTGCAGAGTACTGCTGCTGGACGGGTGCGTTGGTCGGATAGTTCTGGGCTGGTTGCAACGTGTAGTTGTTACTGCCCGGAACGGGCTGTGTGTTAGGGGGCACTGTCGATTTTTGAGTGTATCCGACAGCGGCAGCTTGAATTCCGTTTGTCGCGTTGGTTAGAGCTTGCGTGCCGGCTGCGGCTGCGTTTCCAAAACGATTTACGATTTTTGTCGGTATCGCTGGCGCCTTCAATTCGCGGTAGGCCGCGAAAAGCTCGGCTTGATCCATCTCTGGCGTCACAGTCTTAGCCGCATTTTGCATTTCCTTAGGAACCAGCGTTGCGGCAGTTGATTCAGCGACGTAACTAGTTGCATCTTGCGTCGATTGGCTGATCAGCTTTGCAGAACCAGCGGACTCGCTGGTTGTAGGCTGGCTCGTTGGGTTGCTTGGACTGGACAGGGAGCTAGCGTCATGGGAGCTAAATTCGAGTGACAAGGGTCTATTGGAGTCGTGAACGCTCGCCTTCGAATTGTCCCACAGCGAAGGCTTATCGCCGTTGGTTGCACTTCGCTGCGTAGGAGTCGAGGCAGGTTGGGCTGAGATATTTGATTTGGCTTGAATCAGGTCGCTGTCTTTGAACAGTGGCTCTTGTTGCTTTACGACTGGTGATTGGAGCGAAGCGGTTGCGTGCGATTCACGTTCGAACTTCGTTTCGTTGTTTGAAGGCGCATCGAGCGTCAAGCTGAGCGATCCGTTCGGAACTAGCGATTGATCCATTGCGTCAGATCTTTGGTCCAACGAATTGTTCTGGAGCTTATTATTTTGAGCGGTGGCCGGTTCCAGTTTGTCGACGTAGGAATTTGATCCGTTCGAGGCAGGCGACTTCAGTTCTGGCAGTTCTAGCTTAGGAGCTTCTATTCTAGGTACTTCAATGCTTGAGAGATCGCTCTGCGATTCAGATTCCCTATTTGTGTCGGCCATCAATTTTGAATTGCCTTTATTGCTTCCTTGCCAAGCGAGAATGCTGGCGGTGGCGAGGGCAATCAATAAGACGATCAACACAATGCCGCTTGACCAATGCTCCCACCACGTTTGCTGAGGAGCAGCTTGCGGCGTAGCACTCACGTTACTCACCGGTTCCGCGGCCACCGCGACTGTTGCAGCTGTTGAAAGCGCGACAGCGGCTAGCTTCGCAGTTGGTAAATCCGCGGCAGCTTCCGAGAAAGTGACTGCGAGATCTTGAGCGGCCGCGGTCGGAATAGCCGGTAGCCGGAACAAGACTGGAGTGTTGGCCACCAAGTTTCCAGCGCGAACGTTTGCGGAGGGACGAGCTTTAGCGCTCGGCCGTGATTGAGTCTGTGATGATGCCGTCCTTGGCATAGCAATCCGTCCTTATGTTGGCTTTCCTGCCTATCCGAAGCTGATCCGAACACTCTATCCCGGTCCATGCTCGTGACGCCGAGTCTGAACTTTAGGATTATTCGCTTTCTTCTGTATCGGATCGGACTTTTCTATCCTTGAGCATTTTGCCGGCTGCGTCAACATTTCTTTACACAAAGGCTGGGTGGCCTGCGTGAAGTTTAACGACAATCGTATTGATAGCAATCAGGAACGTAGCGAGCTGGAAGTACTGGAAGCATGATTTGCCGCTCACCAACGATGTCATTTATTCCTTCAAATGCATGGTTAAATGCTGAAAGGCCATCCCGTAGATCGTGTAAGCGAGAGCTGGGTCGTATCGATGGCCTTCGTCGCGCATAAATGCATGTTCACCGTTGAATTCATGCCAAGAAAAACCTTTTGTGGCGGCCGTTAGCGCATCGTAAATCAATCGCCGGCCCTCCGGTGGGATGTGTGGGTCTTGCCGTCCCCAAACCATCATCAATTCGCCTTGTATGTCAGGTATCCTTGCTAGCGAGTCGTCTTGGAGACCTTTTCCTAAACTCCCTTTATGAATGTCGGTCGCGTAGAAACAGACGCAAGCGCCGATTTCTGGATTCATAGCGGCCCGAAACGCCAAATGACCTCCCAAGCAGATCCCCAAAGTGCCGATGCGGCCAGTGCAGCCTTCGTCCGTGAGTAAGTAGTCGATGACGGCCCGAGAATCTGCATCGTAACTATGTAGCTCTTTGGTAGTTTTCAGTTCATTACCGCGATCCGTTCCGATTTTGTCATAGGCAAAGATTTCTCCAGGCGCGGTGAACTCATGGTAGACGTCTGGAACAGCGACCAGGAATCCTTGCCCAGCCAGCATCGCTGCCGTCCGAGCGATAGGACTGGTCATTTGATAGATCTCAGAATACAGAACGACGGCTGGATACTGCGATGTTCTGGCTGACAGGGAATTTGTTGGAAGTGGCCGAAACAAATGAGTTCGCATGGGGCCACTGGGCGTTGCTATATCAACAAAAGTTGTTGGTTGGATTCGCATAGGTGGCTTTCAAAGTAAATGGTGGCGGAAGCTGCCAGCATGCGAAAATCTGGTACCGAGGCGGGCAGCGTCGGCCACGGGCAGCAAGTAATCTAGAATCAAGCACTCTACTCTTCCGATTTCGGACGTAGCGTGCTGCCGCGTTTCAACGCCAGCTTTCCGAACTTTTCTCGAATCTCGTCAGTGGCTTTGTCAATTCGCTTGGATCGCTCTGCATCTTCTTGATCGAACAAAGTCAGCTGAACCGGTCGGTTGCAACTGAGCTTATCGACGCCCATTCCGATCAATCGAATGCCGCGATTGAAACTCAGCTGGCTTTGTGCGAACAGATCCGACGCGAGTTGAGCCAATGTCTCGGTCGAATTCGCGGGCTCATCCAATGTGCGACTGCGGGTGATGGTTTCGAAGTTCGAGTAACGGATCTTCAAGTGAACCGTGCGACCGACGATCTTGTGTCTCCGCATACGTCTAGCAACTTGGTCCGTCAAGTCGAGCAACCAGGCACGCAGCGCATCTTGGTCGGTGATATCGCGATGAAAAGTAGTTTCGTGCGAGATTGACTTGGCATCACGGTCGGGGACAACGGCGCGAGAATCGAGTCCTCGCGATAGCCGCCAGAAATGATCGCTGTTGATTCCGAATGCAGACTTTAAAACTTCAAGCGAGAGCTGCCGCAAATGAGCGATCGTGTGGACTCCGTAAGATTCAAGTTTCTTTTGCGTTTGAGCGCCCACACCCCACACTCGCGATACGGGCAGTGGGTCAAGAAATGCCTGGATGGCTTCGGGATCGACAATGACCAAGCCATCGGGCTTTTCTAGATCGCTGGCCACTTTAGCCAAAAATTTATTGGGAGCCACGCCAGCCGACGCGGTCAACCCAATTTCTGCTTTGATACGAGATTTGATCTGCTTGGCAATCGTAATTGCATCGCCAAATAGTTTGCGGCTGCCGGTTACGTCAATGAAGGCTTCGTCGAGCGATAGCGGCTCGACCAGATCGGTGTAACTATGAAAGATATCGCGAATTTGTTTGGAGATCGCTGCGTAGTAGTCCATTCGCGGCCGAATCAAGATCGCATGAGGGCATAGCCGCATGGCTTGCGAAGTCGGCATGGCACTATGCACGCCGAATTTACGAGCGATGTAGTTAGCTGTCGAGACAACACCGCGTCCAGTGGGCGAGCCGCCGATGACGACCGGTTTATCAGCCAACTGTGGATTGTCGCGAATCTCGACGGACGCGTAGTAAGCATCCATATCGATGTGGATAATCATCTGTGAAGCATTTCGGACGGGGAAATGTAGCTGGTTTCATGAGAAACCTGTGCTTGCCAGCGACCTCTCCTTCGCAACCGGTTTATCATGAAACCAGCTACCTACACCGCCTAGGTCACGACGCTCGATGGCTTGTCGCGGTCGCCGACGTCAGCGATACTGGCTCGCATACGGGTATCGGCGTCGACGTTCTTGAGTCGATAGTAGTCCATGATCGTTAGCGATCCGTTGGCAAATGCTTCAGCCATAGCTCGCGGCACATCGGCTTCCGCTTCGACCAATTTAGCTTTGCTCTGTTCGATGTTTGCTACCATTTCTTGTTCTGCAGCGACGGCAGCGGCGCGGCGACTTTCAGCACGAGCGCGGGCGACACGCATATCGGCTTCGGCTCGGTCGGCTTGCAACCTCGCCCCAATGTTTTCCCCCACGTCGATGTCCGCGATATCGATCGACACGATTTCAAAAGCGGTTTGAGCGTCGAGTCGCTTGGCGAGCACGGCCTTCGAAATCATTTCGGGGTGTTCGAGCACAACGCGATGTTCTTCAGCGGAACCGATCGCGCTAACGATCCCTTCACCCACGCGAGCGATGATGGTTTCTTCGCCCGCACCACCGATCAATTGTGCGAGATTTGCTCGAACCGTCACACGCGCTTTGACCTTCAACTGAATACCGTTTTTCGCAACAGCATCCAGGGAATTACGGGCGGCGCCGCGGGGAGGACAATCGATCACCTTGGGATAGACGCTGGTCTGAACAGCTTCTAGCACATCGCGTCCGGCGAGGTCGATAGCCGTCGCATGGCGGAAACCGAGAGTGATTGTCTTTGACTTGCGGGCTGCGATGAGTGCGCGGATGACTTGCGGGACATTTCCACCAGCCAAGTAATGTGCTTCTAGAGCCTGGCTAGAAACTTCGTCGTCGCCAAAGCCCGCTTGAACTGCCATAATTTTTGAGCGAACGATGGAACGAGCGTCAACTCGGCGAAACCACATACCCATCAAGTCCAGCAAGCCGATACCAGCCCCCGTTGTAAACGACTGAGCCCACAGCCAGAAAAAGTTTGCCAAGATGGCAAATAGGCCGATCATTGCAATCAGAATAGCAGTTGCGATTACGATCATGATGATCGCGCGAGTGTCGTTGTTGCCCTGGGCAAGAACAATCAGAGAATGCATCGTAGGTGGCTCGTCGTTGGTTGGTTTGAGAGCATGTTTAACGCCCTAGTCTACCCATAATTGGGCCGAGATGAAATGCGACAGAATGCTTTTAGGACAGTTCCTGGATGATTGCAAGAACCGCAGGGCACCCGTAGCAGGTCGAGCGTTACGCCAATTCTCGCTGCGCAGGGGGGAAGAAAAGCGAGTGAAACCTCGAGTTAAAATAGTAGGGTAGCGAAACTCTGGAGGAGCCTCGCTACCCATAATCTAAATTGCGCTTTGGTATCAGACTTCGAAAGCTAGAAGCCGCCGTTGTTTTGACCACCGGCTTTAGCGGCTGCGCCAGCAGCTCGGAGAACGCCTTCGTCGATCGACAACCGATAAACCACTCCGCGAGGAATTACGTTACCGTTGACAAGCACTTTATCTTTGCCCGCGTAGTCCTTGATTGCTTGAAGGACGATATCGAGCATCGAATTCGGTGAAACCGACTGTGCGTACTCGACGATCTGGCCGACTTCGACCACACCTTCCAGCGGGGTTGCGGCAGCGGAAGGAGCCTTTTTCATGCCGTCAATGGCGGCCTTCAGCGAAGCATCACCAGCAGCGTCAAGTGACAGGGCGAACGCCTTGTCTCCGGTACCTATGGTTAGTTTGATGTTGCTGCCAAAAACTTTTTGCACTGAGCGATCATTGCTTTGGATTGGTACACTTGTACGATGCAAGGTCATGCCACCGTAAGTCTCGTATGCGAACTCAAACTTCGGCACTTCCGAGATACCGCTGAGATCTTTAACAGCGTCCTGCACAGCTTGAGCCAATGCTTTTCCGTCTGCAACTCGACCGCCGACCAACACTTTTAGTGCATCACCGCTAACACTGGCGGACAGTGAACCGTCAAGTGTGCCTTCATCTATGGTCTGCTCGAACAACTTGCCGAGCTTCTTGACGAGTTTGACCAATGCTTCGCTGGCTTGGGTGTTGTTGATCTGATTGCTAATGCGTTCTTCAACTTGTTGCAACGATGTGTTCAAGCTGTTCTTGATGACTGATTTATCGGACTCAGCCACGAGTGAAGTGGTGCGGAACAAGACGGCTGGCTGTGGCAATTTGAATGCTGAGAAAGCAGTTTTCAAATTTTTGGAAGCGTCAGCTTGCGCGGCCAGTTTGCTACCAGCAATAAACTGAGCAGCGCCGTCCATGAAAGTCTTCTGGCCTTCGACGTCGATCGCCCAACCGAAGATCAATTGCTCGGTGTCGCGAATTGTTTGTTCCAACTGCGCCATCGAAGCTTCGCCTAATTCGCGAGCCTTCTTAGCTTCTTCTTCGGTGCGGTCGCCTTGTTCAGCCATCTGGCGTTCGAAGCCGCCGCGAATCTGTTCGGTCATCATGTCGACCATATCTGCCGGCAGAGCTTGGAGATTTACTTTGACAGCCAGGTCGTATTTCTTTGGCAAATCGCCGAGTGCGACAGATGGATCAGTTGGGACTTTATCGAGTGCTTCTTCAGTTTGCGAGATGTACAACCAACCGTTTGCGTCTTTGACAAAAATTGCATTGCCACCGGCAGCGATTTCGAACAAACCATCTCCCAAGTCGTCAGGTTCTACACCGATTGCGGCCAACGAGTCGAAGAAGGCGGCGCGATCCGAAACCGGTAGGAAACCAATTGGAACTGGCGTTTCCCCATCCAGGGAGACCGACAGTCCCAGTGGCCGTGTGCGATCAAGCCCCTGAGTGTATTGATTGGCCATGACGCTCACCAAACCCCCGACTTCGGGCACATTGCAGGCTCGCAACATGTAGGATACATCACTCAACAGGCGATCCAAGTTAGTGATCGACAGCATCGCAACCGGCCCGCCGACTTTCACTGCGGTCTCAGCTTGCTTGGTGATTACTGTGGCTTTGTCTTGAGCCAGGGCCGTTGAGCCAGCAACCCCAAACGCCAGAGCAAGTCCGGCTAGCGTTGCCGATGAATTAAAGAATCGCCGCATGTGTTTCTCCTGAATGGATACAGTCAAAGTAAGCCCAGTCCAGACTGCTGCGCAGCCTGACGCGACTCGAATTTTTAAGGGAAGCGGTTTTTAGCGTACCACAGTAAACGCTACTAGCCGAAATCGTCGGGCTCTCAACACATCATAAACCCAGCTAGAGACCCAGCTCAGCAAACAATAAGCTAACCCCTGGCGCGACGCGTGAATAGCTGGGCGCGCATTCCCCTTCACAACTCTAACGTATTCGCCAGACCGGCTTCATTATTGTTGACTAGCAACCCCGAATCACCGGTGAAGCCAAGGAAAATGGCACACAATTTGCGCCAGCGACTTAAAAAGAGGCCCACCCTCTAGGTTGGGCGCAGAATTTTGCCGAAAACGAAGACAAACTGAGTGTTAGCGTTCGCGGAAAATAATGCGACCGCGTGTCAAATCGTAGGGCGAGAGCTCCACACGCACTTTGTCACCCGGAACGATACGAATGAAATTTTTTCTCATCCGCCCGGCCACGTGGGCTAGTACTTCTGAGCCAGTATCCAATTGAACTTTGAAGCGTGTATTCGCTAGCGCCTGGGTTACGGTACCTTCAACTTCAAATGCTTCTTCTTTTTTCGCCATAAATGTTCCTGTGTTTTGGGTAAAACGGTGTAGACTTAAGCACTCGCGAGAACACATGCCGTCGCGAGGGCCATCTGCATTACTGCAGTCGGCAACGCCAGGAAATAGGTCCTGGTTCTCCCAGCTTGTCGATCTCATCCAGCATAAATACCGGGTTGACGGTGGCCGCAGTTCGCATGGTCTGGAGGATGCGG
>JANNNN010000716.1:0-3179 GCA_031398555.1 Planctomycetia bacterium
CACGGAGCCAATTTCGCGATTCATTCTGCTCGACCATATGGATTGGCTGTCAGATCATTTCTTTCCACTGCTGGAATCCGAGTGGCAAGCGATCCTCAACCGCGCGGCCCCAGGCTCGCGAGTGCTATGGCGTAGCGGCGGCTTACGAACGGAGTTCATCGATCGCGTGGAAGTGCTGCTGGACGGAAAGCAAAAGAAATTGTCTGAACTGCTGACCTATCATCCTGAGACGTCAGCGCGTTTGCATGAACTCGATCGCGTTCACACTTATGGCAGCTTCTACATCGCCGACCTGGCAAGCTAGACGGAATCACTATGGCACTGCTACAGGACCTGAAGATTCTGTATCACCTCGCGCTGCGTCCAGTGCGAGGGAAGAATCACGCCGAGCGAATGGAGAATTTCTACTCCGGGCAAGCCGATGCATACGATGATTTTCGGCGCAGGCTACTTCACGGTCGCGAACAACTGTTTCAACAGATCGAGCTGCCAGAAGGCGGTGTTTGGGTCGACCTCGGCGGCGGAACGGGAGCGAATCTCGAATTCATTCGCGAAT
Source organism: Planctomycetia bacterium (assembly GCA_031398555.1). Taxonomy (GTDB): domain Bacteria; phylum Planctomycetota; class Planctomycetia; order Pirellulales; family Pirellulaceae; genus Aureliella. The sequence goes on from JANNNN010000716.1 coordinate 557, forward strand.
CCGTTCCACGACTAGGCAAAGCCTACGTGGTCGATTTAGCAACTTCGTTGTTAGGCGTCGCTCGCCAGCGTTTTGCAAAAAACAACTGGAACCACGTCGAAGCCATCGAAGCCGATGCGACCGTTTGGCAACCGCCGGAAGGGGCCGCGGACGTCGTTACTTTCTCATACTCGTTGACCATGATTCCTGATTGGTTCGCCGCTCTTGAAAACGCACTTAGAATGCTCAAGCCTGGAGGGGTGATCGGTGTCGTCGATTTCTACACCGCTCGCAAACATGCGGCTGAGGGTTTGAAGCGACACAGCTGGTTCACGCGCAGTTTTTGGCCGGTATGGTTTGCAAGCGATAATGTGTTTCCCTCAACTGATCACTTGCCGTTCCTCCGCAATCATTTCGATCCATTATGGTGCCAAGAATCGTATTCCAAAGTTCCCTACATCCCCATCATTCGTACTCCCTATTATCAGTTTATCGGCCGCAAGCGAAGTTAGCCTGTCCAACGTTTAGGTAGCTGGTTTCGTAAGAAACCAGCTTCAAACTTGTTCAGCGCGTTTCGTTTCTCACCTCCTACAAGTTACTATCCATATGTCCGACACAACTGATCTGATCACTAAACTTCGAAACTCGATCTCTGACCTGCGCGACCCAGAGACCGGTCGTCCGATTTCGAAGACAGGTCAGATCGGCGACATCCACTGTGATACCGATAGGGTTCGCTGCAACATCAAACTCTCAACACACAGTTGGCCGTTGCGAGCCTATTTCGCTTCCCAAATTGAAGAACGCTTACGCGCCCAGGCGCCAAATCACAAAAACGTCGAAGTGAAATTTGAAGAACTTGATCGACCACCCGCACCGCTTGGTCAGATTGGTATGTCGGTCAAAAGCGTCATCGCGGTCGGTTCAGGCAAAGGCGGAGTTGGTAAGAGCACCATCGCGGCTTCGATCGCTTTAACATTGCTTAAAGGGGGTGCTCGCGTTGGATTGATGGACGCCGATGTCTATGGTCCCAGCATCCCACATCTGCTCGGTTTGTCCGGTCGACCGGAAGTTCAAAATGGAAAGGTCCAACCGATCTTTTTTGATCGTATGCCTGTGATGTCGATGGGGTTCTTAGTCGAGCCCGATCAGGCAGTGATTTGGCGCGGACCGATGTTGCACGGAGCAATCTCTCAGTTCCTAAGGGACACGTACTGGGGGCCGCTCGATTACTTGATCATTGACATGCCACCAGGCACCGGCGATATCGCGTTAACACTTTCGCAGATGATTCCGCTAGCTGGTGCCGTAGTTGTCTGCACGCCGCAACAAGTCGCTTTGCTAGATGCGGTGAAAGCGGTCGCCATGTTCCGCAAGACGAACATTCCGTTGCTTGGCATGGTCGAAAATATGAGCGGCTTTATCTGCCCTGATTGCGGAAAACGCTATGACATCTTTGGTCATGGCGGAGCGCGGCTCAAAGCCGAAGAACTGAAAGTGCCCTTCCTCGGCGAAGTGCCGCTAAACATTCAGCTTCGTTCACAGTCGGATACTGGCAACCTGAGCGACGCGCTCACGGACCCAATCTGCAGGACGGCACTCGACAAGATCGTTCACAGCCTCTTAACCGGCATGGCCATCCGCGCCGCTTCGGCACCCGTAGGTACAGCGCTTCCAGTGCTGTAGTCCTCCAATGCGATGGAGTTCAATAAAGTAGCTGGTTTCGTGAGAAACCGGATGCAATAGAATGGTCAACGGTGCGCCCCGGTTTCTCACGAAACCAGCTACATAGGCTCTCCCAGATTTTTCAAGACGCTGGCACAAGGAAAGTTAGCGACCGAGCGGCTTGCCGAGCCCGCCGCGGATTTTGCCTTCTTCGCTTTCGTTAGGTGTCTTGCCAATCACCATATCAAAACCAGCTGTTAATTCGCCGAGCTTTGAACCTTGCATCGGATCGAAACTGGCCAGCAAGAGGTCTCGTTGCTCAGGCGACTTCAGTGCACGGAATACGCCATCCTTCTCGTTACCTTCGTGCCCCTTTATCAGCAGCTGCGTCGTCAGCACACGCTGGCCATTTTGACTGACCGCGAAGTGAATATGCGGCGTGCGACCAGGGTACGGCACTGGCTTGATTGTGCGGAAGTAATACTGGCCCTTGGAATCGGTTAGAAAGCGGCCATAGCCTTGGAAATTCGCGTCGAGTTTATTGCGATTGTTGGAGCCGGTGTGAAGGTACGATCCGTTGTTATCAACCTGCCAAATTTCAACAAACGCATTGCGAACCGGGCTTCCGTTTTCGGTTAGAACGCGACCGCTTAGATGGGTGATTTCTCCTACCGCTGGCGTGATCCCTTGATTGATCATCAGCAGATCGTTGTCGGTATCGAGCGGCAGTTTGTCTGGGTAGAACGGGCCTTCGGTCAGCGCGGGCGTCTTCAGGAGCTCATCGGCGAAGGCACCGGAACCGGCGATCATGGCCGCTCCAAATGAAAGGTACTTCGCGAACTGCCGTCGCGAATAGGCTCCGACCGACCGTGGCGCTTGGTGGAGATATTCTTCGACAATGCGCTGCTGACGAGAAGACATGCTAAAGTTCCTTGTACCAAAGAAAAGTTGTTGCTGAGAAAAGTGTTTTGCATATTAA
>JANNNN010000731.1:0-6830 GCA_031398555.1 Planctomycetia bacterium
CGAGCGAACTTCGATCCACAAGACGTTACGGAGTTGCCATGGCCAAGATGATTCCAAGCTTGCTTGCCTGTCGCAATTGGCGATTAGTGGCCAATATCGCCGTTGGAAGTGGTGGCAGGCGTATGCAATTGAACTTGTCCAGCGAGGATGGGCTGACATCACCTAAATTGCCAGCAACCGAATTCGATTCGGAAGTGGAAGCCGACCTAATGAACAAGTGGCAGGCGTCGCCGGTGGATGGTTGGACATTGAATCGCGAAGCCGAATTGCTCGTCCATCACCAAAAGATCTTCTTGCCAGATTTTCAGCTCTTGCATTCCTCAGGGAAAAAATTACATCTCGAAATCGTGGGCTATTGGACGCCAGAGTATCTAGAAGCCAAACTCAAGACGCTGCATCAGTTCGCCCATGAGCCCATTTGGGTTATCGCACAAAGCGACCGTCAGCCTGAATTGTGCAGATTACCGGTTCCAATGCTCAACTCGATCATCTTTTACAAGAAGAAAATTTCTCTGAAAGATCTTGCAGAGCGGCTCAATGCCGCGATCGACCGACAGTGTCGCACAATTGTCCCAATTGTAGCCGTACAGCCTAGGTGTTTTACATTCTTGAATCTATGCAGGGTCTATACAGCAACCCAATGCAGTAACCAGTTCAGCTAAATTGGGACAATTGTGCGACACTCCAATCCCTTGGCAAACTGGCTATAATTAATGGGTATTATTTTGTAAACCGAACGCGCGGGCGAAGACGTTTGACCCCTTGCAGACCAGATGAGCACAAACTGGGCGGGGTCCAGGTGTCAGTTTGCTAGCTTAGCAGCGGAGGTTTCCAGTTATTAACGAAGGAGAAACCATGCGAATCGAACGAATTCTATTACTTTGTAGTGCGGCGGTAGTTTTCGGCTGCGGTCCATCTTCGACAGCATCGCTCGCTGAAAAAGATGAAAATGTTGTCTTGAAGCCCGTTGTGGATAGTGATTTGCCTGACGGCGCCGCTGGGCCGGACGAAAAATCCAAACAAGAAAAATCTAGCGGTGAGTCAAAGCCAACTGACACGGCTAATCCTGCAAAGTCCGTCGACGCTGAAACGAAGAAATTGGAGAAAAAGATGTTCAAATTCAATGAGCTATCGCCACAAGAAAGCCACGTAATTCTCAACAAAGGGACTGAGCGTGCTTTTACTGGCGAGTACTGGCAAACGAAGACGGCGGGAACTTATGTTTGTCGTCGTTGCAACGCTCCGCTGTACAAAAGCACCGATAAATTTGAAAGCGACTGCGGCTGGCCGAGCTTTGATGATGAGATCAAGGGGGCTGTAAATCGCGAAACGGATGCCGACGGTTCTCGCACAGAGATTTTGTGCGCTAACTGTGGTGGACATCTCGGGCATGTGTTCATCGGCGAACGCATGACCAAGAAAAACACCCGGCACTGCGTCAATTCGCTGTCGATGAAACTGATCGCAGAAGGCAAAGAGTTGCCGCCTGTCATCAAATTAGCTGAACTCGAAGAGACCGAACGCAAGGCGGCTGATCTGAAAGCTGCGTCTGAGAAAGCTGCCGCTCTAAAATCTGAAGAGCACAAGGCCGCAGCTGAAAAGTCTCCTGCGGCCAAAGATCCTAAGTAGAAAGACGCCGATGCGAGTTGTTGTTTTAAAGGCGGCCGACGATGTCAGTCGCCGTGCTGCGGAAGTGATGGTCGGTTTCGTTCAGAAAAAATCAAACGCAGTGCTTGGGTTGGCAACCGGCGGTACTCCGCTTGGAACTTACCGCGAATTGATCAGTGCGTTTCAGGCGGGAAGAATTTCATTCCGCGATGTCACCACTTTCAACTTAGACGAATACGTCGGTTTGGGCCCCGATCATCCCCAGTCGTACCGTTGCTTCATGCGCCAGCATCTTTTTTGTCAAGCGGATTTTGACGAAAGCAAGTGTCATGTGCCGGACGGATTGGCGGATGACTACGAGGACTACTGTGAATCCTACGAGCAAATGATTCGTGACGCTGGGGGTATCGATTTGCAGTTGCTAGGCATCGGAACCGACGGACATATTGCATTCAACGAACCAGGATCATCACTAGCCAGTCGTATGCGTCTGAAAGGACTTACCAAGGAAACGCGTGTCGACAATTCGCGGTTCTTTGCAGCCGGTGAAGTAGTGCCTTATTTGGCAGTGACGCTGGGAGTTGGTACGATACTAGAAGCGCGCCAAGTTTTGTTGCTGGCAACCGGTGCCAACAAAGCCAACGCGGTCCGCGCGTTTATTGAAGGACCCGTTACGGCGCAAGTGACTGCTTCGGCTCTGCAATTCCATCCGCATGTTACCGTCCTGCTGGATGAGGCTGCGGCGGGGTGGTTACAGCGCCGTGAGTATTACGATGAAGTAGAACGAATTCAACTGCAAGTCGAGCAGAGACAACCCATTGCATAGGTGAGAACATGTACGACTTTACCGATCCCACCGCACCGCACGCCATTCAGCGCCGCGACTTTGTTCGAAGTTTGACTGCCGCTGCCACCGCGGCCCTTATGACGGGTGCGCCTCGAAATGTCTTTGGCTCCGATGCTGTCGAACATCCAAAGCCGACCGCGGATGCATGCATTCTGCTGTGGATGGGCGGCGGGATGGCAGCACCGGATACGTTTGATCCGAAGCGTTATGAACCTTACCGCGAAGGTTTAGAAGTCGCTCGGATGTTGAGTACTTTTCCAGCGATCAACACTTCAGTCGATGGGCTGCAAATCTGCGAAGGGCTCGAGAACATCGCCCAAGTAATGGACCGCGCGACGCTTATTCGCTCGGCTGTTCAAGCCGATTTGGGCAGCATCTTGCATTCTCGCCATCAATATCATTGGCACACCGGTTACGTTCCGCCTCAAACGGTTGCCTGCCCCCACATCGGCAGTTGGATTGCCAAGGTTTTAGGCCCTCGTAACCCCATTATGCCTGCGTTCATCAATGTGGGCCAGCGGCTGGAAGGAGTTGGCGAAAATGAAGAACTGAAAGCCTTCACGACCGCTGGATTTTTTGGCTCAGAATTTGGTCCGATGAATCTGCCCTATCCGGATCAAGCGGGCGCCTCAGTGCGACCGCCGGAAGGAATGACTATCGATCGCTTTTCAAATCGCGACAAACTTTTGCGAAAGTTGCTAGATCGCAGCCCCAATCGTGATGTGATGAGCGACTATCAACAGGAATCGGTACTGCGATCGCTCGACAACGCCTATCGACTGCTCAGCGCGCCGGAGCGAACCGCTTTCGATATCGCCTTAGAGCCAAAAGAGAGTTATGCGAAGTACGATACCGGACGCTTTGGCCAAGGCTGCTTGCTAGCGCGAAGGTTAGTGGAATCCGGGGCTCGATTTGTGGAAGTGACGACTGAGTACGTGCCGTTCCTGCACTGGGACACGCACGCGGATGGACATACCACCGTGGCTCGCATGCACCAGGAAATCGATCGCCCGATTGCCCAGCTAGTTCTCGATCTCGAGCAGCGCGGGATGCTTGACAGAACGCTTGTAATCATCGCTTCCGAATTCAGTCGCGACGCGTTGATGGAAGGTCAGCCCGGTTCGAAGGCTAACGACCAAGCGACCGCGCCGGTCGACAAGCTTAGCGAAATGAAGCATTACGGACTGCATCGACATTTTACAGGTGGTACGAGTGTCGTCATGTTCGGCGGCGGCATGAAGCGAGGCTTTGTGTACGGTGAAACAGCCCCCGAACGACCGTTGATGGCCATCAAGAACCCTGTAAGTATTGAGAACTTGCACGCGACAATTCTTACTGCTCTGGGCATCAGTCCCAAGACAGGTTTCGACATCGAAGGCAGACCGTTTTATGCCACGAAAGATGCCAAAGGCGAATCGGTGAGTGAGCTGTTTGCGTGAACAGTGTCGCCTTTTGCTCCGCAAAAGTAGCGTCTTCATTATCTAGTCGTCATCGCTGGCGTCGGAAGTACCCTTCTCACGCGAGCAGTGTGGCGTATCCGGCGATCGAACGTTCCCGAAGGGAACGCATAGCCCTAGCCGGTGGTGAAACCACAGGATGTGAAAGGAACGCCGTCGAACCTACATTGTTTGTGCAAGATATTGAGTTAACTCGGTATGCTGCAGTTGAAACCCTTGACTCGTCAATTTACTCGGCACCGCGCGGCAGCTAGTTAGCAGCAGTGCGTCGGCCATTTCACCGAGCGCTAATCGCAGTGCAAACTTGGGAGCGGGAACGATTGCAGGGCGACCGATGGCGCGAGCTAGCGTTTTTGTGAACTCGCCGTTCGTTACCGGTTGTGGTGAAACGAAATTGTAGGCTCCACTGGCTTGTGAGTTTTCAAGCAACCAGCACAATCCCGCGATGACATCGTCGATTGCAATCCAACTCCAGTACTGCTTCCCGCCGCCGAGTCGCCCACCCAGGCCCCAGCGAAAAAGCGGTAGCATCGTTGCCAAAGCGCCTTCTTTGGGATCGAGGACGATGCCCAGTCGTGCGTGGGCCACGCGAACGCCTGCGTCGCGCAGGGGCGAAGTTGCGTTTTCCCAGTCACGAGCGACTTCCGATAGAAAATCATTGCCCGCGGGTTGAGCTTCATCGACTATTTTATCACCGCAATCACCGTAGATGCCAACTGCGGACGCGCCAATAAAAACAGGCGGGCGCTCTTCGAGCACCAGTAACTGCTTCACCAACTGCTTGGTTGCCGCAGCGCGAGAATCGTAGAGGCGATTCTTCTCCGACTCGGTCCAACGCGCCGCAGCGATGCTACGCCCTGCCAAATGAATTACCCCATCGACGCCACTCAGCGCTTGCGGATTGACGAGTCCACTTTGGGCGTTCCAAAGCAGTTCATCGGGTTTTAAGGCGTGCTTGGAAGCGTGCAGCAACCGGATCACTTGATAACCGCGATCCTTGAGTGCAATAACCAATCTGGAGCCTACAAAGCCGCTCGACCCGGTGATAGCAATTTTTCGTGGATTTAACATCGAGAACTTTCAGAAAATCTCACTTTGTTTTGGTCCGCAGCCCCGATATTCAGGATTCGAAACCGGGTATTTATCCGTGGGACCGGCATGCCATCCGCTGGAAAACGCTTATTTACTTGTCACGCACGACAGGCGCCCACGAATGGAAAAAAATTCGAAGGTCGGTGCGGTCCGCTTACTTTCGAGAAGTGCTATTTAATCTGAAGTCCTCCGCGAGTCGCGATCAGTCGAGTCGCTGGCAATGAATCGCAAATGATTGTAGGCCGTTGGATACCCTGCGTCACTGCAATCGACTTAGTAAAGCAAATTGGGGACGATTGGCTATAATAAAGGCATTGCCATTCGCTTCCCGCCCCGCATGAGTCCTACCCATGTTTAGCTACCCTCGGTACTTCAAATTCGGCACTTTTTTGTTTTTGTTTGTGGTTTCCTCAACCGCAGTCTCGCAGGCGGAAGACAAAGTCGATTTCAATCGTGACATTCGACCTATCTTGTCAGATAAGTGTTACTTTTGTCATGGCCCAGATGCGAAAGAGCGGAAAGCCGACTTGCGGCTGGATTCCGAGAGTTCCGCTAAAGAGAACGCCATCGTTGCAGGCAGGCCCGATGAAAGTGAAATGATCGCGCGAATCTTGTCTGACGATTCGGACACGCTCATGCCTCCACCAGCCTCTAAGTTGTCGTTGAGTGATTCCGATAAACGAAAGTTGCGAACCTGGATTGAACAAGGCGCAGAGTACTCGCAGCACTGGGCGTTTGTGGCACCGAAAGCAATAGGATTACCCAAAGTTCAGCGGCCGGAGTGGTGCAAAAATGAAATTGACTATTGGGTGCTTTCGCAACTTGAACGCCAGGGCATGCATCCATCCGCGGACGCGAATCGCGAGACGCTGATTCGTCGCGTGACTCTAGACCTTACGGGATTGCCGCCCACTCTTGCGGATATCGACGCTTTCGTAGCCGATAAAGAAACTGGAGCATACGAACGATTGGTGGATCGCCTACTGCAAAGCGAGCGATATGGCGAACGGATGGCGGTCGAATGGCTTGATGTTGCTCGATATGCTGATACCTACGGCTATCAGAATGACCGATATCGATCCATGTGGCCATGGCGAGATTGGGTTATAAGTGCGTTCAACAATAATTTGCCGTACGATCAATTCATCACGTGGCAGATTGCCGGCGACCTATTGCCCAATGCGACTCGTGAACAGATTCTCGCAACAGCCTTCAATCGCAATCATCGCCAAACGAACGAAGGCGGCAGCGTCGAAGAAGAATTCAGAGCCGAATATGTGGCTGACCGAGTGAACACTTTTGGAGCCACCTTTCTCGGCCTGACGCTCGAATGCTGTCGCTGTCACGATCATAAATACGACCCACTTTCGCAACGAGACTACTATCAACTGGCTTCTTTCTTTAACAGCATCGACGAGTCCGGACTGTATTCACATTTTACCGATGCGACCCCATCACCCACGTTGCAATTGTCAACCGATAAACAAGTGGCGGAACTCGAAGCATTGCGTCAACAAGTCATTGAGCAAGAATCCAAGCTAAATAAGTTAGCCGCAGGGAAACTGTCCGCTGTTCAGGAATGGCGGTTAAAGCTGCCCCAGTTCGCCGATGGCTCGCTGTTGCAATTGGCGGCAGACTCAGTCAAAGCAAATTTAATCGGTGACTATCCATTGGAAGCGCTCGATGCAAACAAAGTTGCCAACCGCGCGAAACCCGAACTGAAGGGAAGCACGTCCGAGAATCCGAAGATTGAAACTGGAAAAGTAGGCAACGGTCTGCTGCTCAGTGGTGAAGACAATGTTTCGTTCAAAACCGGTGGTGATTTC
>JANNNN010000768.1:0-20315 GCA_031398555.1 Planctomycetia bacterium
CTGGGATGCTGCTTGGTAGCTGTGCCATTGGTGGTTGTTGCCGCGTATTGTAAGGGTGCGCCCTTGGTGAAAGAGGACGCTGCGAAGCCCCCCGCCTCAGTTCACGAGTATTTGATGGAAAAACTCAATGCGCCAAAGGGAGTTCGCAGACACAAACCGGACCCTGCTTTATCCCGAACTTCGGAATCCTTGCGTTTTCGACGACGAATCCTCCGAGATTTATGTGCAAAATTCGGACTATTCATGAAAATCAGTCAGAGTACGCAATGGTTTCATCGGACTACCAAAGCTACGGAAGGATAATGAAAGCTTAAACAGAGTGGTGTTGGTGTAACAACAGGATCAAATATTATGAGTGACACCATTGCGTTCGTTTTGGGGGTATGTCTTTTCCTATTTCTATTGTCTCTGGTCGGACACGGCATCTGGCTGCTTGTGTTTGCCTTCTTCAGGGCGGTTTTTGGCACTTACTGTCGGTTCTGTAAGCAAAAACATCTCGGCGAGAGTTGCACCTGCCGAGAAAACATGTTGTCGTCGCAATCACAATTGCGCAGCGAACGCGAGCCTGAACTGCCAAGTATCACGAAGGATATCGAGGCAGCGAAACGTCTGATCGCATTGACTAAGTTTCATCATTGGTTGGACCAAGAGCAGATCGAAGGGCTGGAGACTTTTATCCAGTCGCTCAGGAACCGCATACCAGAACTTCGGCCCCAAGCCACTCTGCCTATTGAGGCACCTCGCGGTGAAGTGGTCACCACGAACGACGTGTTGAATCAAGAACCGGCAATCGTTGCGTCTGTTGTGGGAGCTCAGCCGCAAGAGCCGCAAGCTAAAACCGCTCAAGTTCACGCGTTAGAGATGGAGTACGAAACAGCCAAGCCACAACCGATTCAGGCTCCGATACAGCAAAGACTGACCGCTGGATTGCTCAAGTCGTTTATGGAGCAGTCGAACATCCGATGGGTTGAACTAATCAGTGCCGCCTTGATCGTGATCTGTTCAGTTGGTTTGGTGATCAGTCTGTGGAGCACGCTTTCGAGCACCAGTCGCTTTTTCCCGTCGCTTGTTTTCTTGCTGGCAACTGTCGCTGTACATGGCGCTGGGCAGTATACGCTGCGGCAGTGGAAACTGCGCACGACATCGCGGGGCATTCTGCATATAGGTCTGATGCTCATTCCACTTGCGGTACTCGTTGGCATTCTATTGTCTCGACGGCAAGATGGTGCGCCGGCTATCGACGTATTCACGATCTTGATCATGGGAGTTGGAACTGTCGTTTATGGGGCGCTCGCGATCACTGCTTGTCAGTCTTTATTTACTCGGCGTTGGTTGATTCCGTCTGCTGTGACCATTGTCGCAGGATTGACTTTACTCCCTTTAAATTACTTCGGCGAACGACAGATATTCTCGCATGGACAAACTGCTTGGACGCTAGTGCCAGTGCTGTTGGTCAGTATGTGGTCGGCTTTAGCACTGAGCCAATCTAGCTTGAACTCCCAAAGTGGCATGCCGTCTGGAAGAAAACACCGAATTGCGGGCATCGCGGTCCAGTCACTGTTTGCGACACTCGTTCCATTCGTATTTTGGTTTGTACAAGCAAGATCAATGGGCGGCGCTGGCCAGTGGTGGTGGGTGGTTAGTGGCATCACCGCAGCGACATGGGCCGCGTGGGGCTGGTCAGCGAGTTCATTTGAATTCCGCAGTCTCAATGCGTTGAAAATGAAGATCAGCGAAAGCCCAAGTCTTGGCAGTAGTTGGTTTCGCGTGTCAGCTTGGTTCGTCGCATCGCTCTGTTCAGTATTCTTGATCGCGGCGATTTGGCAGACCGGCGGGAATCGAATCTCACTCTCACTGCTACTGTTTGGAGCGGCACTTTGGTGGATGGTTCATGGCTGGATCTGCCAATTGCGATTGGGAATCGTGGCGGGTGGAGTCGCTTTGCTTACTGCGACGACTCTAGTGCTCGAGACTACGTTTGGCAAAGGCCTACTGATTCAAAGTACTGACTGGATCGGTTTGCATCGCATTGGGATACTCACCTGCTTAGGCGTCCTTGCCTTGATCGCAACGACAATTGTCCGGCGTACATCTTTGACAATCGCTATGCCACTTGCGAACGGCTTATTTATCCAGCGACGCCAAGCTTCTCTCGCTACCGTTCTCCAGCAATTGCAGATTGCAGGAGGAGTGGTGATCTGTGCTAATGCGTTTCTTACATTGGTTGCCAGTCTTGTTCCTGCCGGCGCGACCCCCTATGGAGGCAATTGGGCCGCGTTACTGTTGGGCATTTACGGAGTACTTGCAACTGTTACGGGGATTGTAACGAGCCATTTGTTTGGATCGACGTTGTTGCTGCGTTGTTTCGTACCTGTTGGTCAAGCGATATTGTTGCTCGCCACTGTACGACTCTGCCAAACAAGTCCTTTGCTGGAAGGATGGCTAGGCGACTTGCGACCAACTCGATCATGGGCTGTGGGTACCGCGAAGTTAGCTGTTGCGTGGTCTGTATTGGCAGCGATGATCAAACTGATCGTCGATCGACGCGGCTCGCAAGCTGTAATCAACGATGTGCCTATAAGCGTGGCGTCTTCGCAAAAATCGAATATCGATTGGCTTTGCGGTGGCGCGTGTGCATCGGGTGTGTTGAGCGCGGTTGTGATTTGGTCGAACCCTGATCATCTAGGATTGGCAAGCTTTATTGGATGGTACCTGCCGGTCACGTGCTTCGCGGTTTTCGTCAGTTGGCGACGCACTGATTGGCGCGAAATCGCGTTGATCACTCTTAGCCTTTGGACCGGCTCAGTGGTTTTCGCAACTGGGCATGCTTACGGTTGGTGGCTCGACTTGGGCTTGGCCAGCACTGTCGCTGCGCTTGTTATGGTAGCGGCACTGACGGTGGCCGGTTTTGAGTATGCGATTGAGTTAATTAAAACTAGGTTCCGAAACGACTGGTTAACGGCAGAATCCTATTGGGCGTCTGCGACGTTACTTGCATGCTGCTGGAGCAGCGTTCTGGTATCACTGTTTGGGTCGGCAATACCACGCGTCGCCATTTCTTTGGGAATGAATTTCGACCTAACGAACGCATCATTCGTTTTGCAACCGCTCGGCAATGTGGGTGTTTGTCTAGTACTGCTGAGCGGAGTGGTTCTAACCAGCACGTCGGCTTGGGTTGGCCAGAAGCATGGACAAATGTTCGTGTTGGACTCGACCGCATCACTGCCTATTGCAATTGGTTTGGCGTTTGGTGCTTGGTTTGCGCCACCCTATTCACTGGCCGCAGCAATGTGGTCGGTTACGGTAATGCTTGTTGGCAGCGAGCTATTTCAGTTCACCTCGCAGAAGTGGCAAGCTCGCTCGCTCAAAGCTTGGCAACAACTGGTTATCGCAAAGCAAAAAGTTGAACGCGCGTTTCAATGGTTACCACTGGGACGCGGCGCCTTGATGGCGATGATGATGATTGGCACGTTCGCTGTCATCGCTTGTTGCGTAGCGGGAACTCTTCCTTCGCAGCTCTTTGAAATTGGCGGAAGCTGGTGGAGTCACGTTGCGACATTGCTAGTGCCAATTGGTCCAGCGATTGTGTTTGGTTTCTCGCGCTGGTTGTTCAGCGTATGGAATGGCGAGCAGCATCAGGTTACCACGGCCAGCGGTATGTTCGCGTCAATTGTAGGCGCGTCCATCGCGGCCTTGGCTCTTGTAGCTGGACCAGCTTGGCCGGGCACAACGATTGTGCTGATTCAGAGCTTTGCCTTGATGATCGCCATGGTTGCTTGGGCAAATATCGGCTTCACTGCGACCCGCAATTTCCTGGGTTTGCGGCGTGTACTCGGCTACAAAGTCAACCAGCGTGAGCTATTTGCAAAGTCATTGACAGGGGCTCGCTGGCAAAAATGTGAAAAATCGAGTTGGACGCTAACGCTTTTCGCGCTCAGCGCTGTCGTGACATTGTGCATAGGTGCCGCTTATGTTGCGATCGCCTATCCGATCGTCAAGCTAGCTGGTGTGGATCGCCTTGGTGGTCCAGCGTTCATCATCTCAACGATCGTGACCCTGTGCCTTTTCTGGTGGTTAAGTGCGCGACGCGGTGCCTCTCATTTTGGAATGCTAGCCGCTGCACTGGGATTGATTTCGCCGATCGGCGCGATGGCCTACGCAAACTGGCTGATCTCCACGCCAGCGAGAAGCAATCCAGCGGCCCTCGACTTCGAACCACTGCGAATGCTAATTGTCCTGTGGCTGGTGTCGCTCGCAATTGGATTTATCGTGCGGTTACTCGCGGCCATGAATCGAAAGAACCTATCGAGACTGGGCGAGTTCACATGGATTGCGCTAGCATCGATTGTTGGCGGTCTCGCGCTCGTAAGCACGACTCAGGACCCGAACGCAGTTTGGCCGTTCGCTGAGCTGTCGAGTCTCGCCTTGATCATCGTGTTAAGCAGCGTCGCGTCGAGGCAAGCTTGGCGCGGGCACGTGGCGGCCTTTGCAGCGGCAGCGGGCATGTCAACTTGGTTGTTTCATCACACTGGCAAAGATGAAATGCAACTTCTATGGAATATCCTGTGGGGGCCGACTTGGGTTGCCTTAGTTGCAATCGCCGCGAAATTGCTTGTCGAACGAACTCAAGATTCGAAAAGTGATTCCAATCCCGCCAATCGTTTGCAGTGGTCAGTAGATCAATCTGTCAGTCTACTTGCACCGATCACTTCGGCCCTACTGAGCTTCCTGTGGATTGTCATCCACTACACATTTGCTGCGGTTCCTTCAGCATTGTATTGGTCGGTACTGGGCCTATCGGTGGCTGGAGTTGCACTTGCCGTCGCGCGACTTTGGGAACTACAAACTGGGAAACGCGGGTTAGCGTTCTATTTCAACTTTGTTTCTCTTGCACTGGTCTTTGCGTGTATCATTTCAATCCACCAAGGTTTACCACAGATGCATACGTGGTTGATCTGGTTGGCTGGCGGTCTAGGTGCGATGGCAATTGTCGCTGGATTACTACGCGAGATGGTTCGCGAAGCTTCGATGCTCGGCGCAGCGATGAAGTTTGGCTCCATCACGGAACCTGCAAAGCTTCGGCATGCATTGCACTGGATGCCAGCCCTTCATACAACCGCTTCGCTCCTTGCGCTCGTTCCAAGTATCTTGTTGGTGTTGTCATTTGACGAGCGAACCATGCGACTTGCCGCGACGATTTTGCCATTCCTTGGCGCTCTGACAATTCTGCCGATCGCATTTGAACGCAGCATGGTTGCCTTCCGTTACGTCGGTCTATCGCTCATTTCGTCTTCGTTAGTATTGCTTTGGTGGGCCGACTTACCGAGCGTTTGGTCGGTGACGGGCGTCGAGGGTGCTTGGATGTTTGTGCATCGAGCGTTCGCCGCATTCGTACTGCTGGGAATCATCTATCCAGTGTTGGCCACGTTAGTGCGCAACAAAACGATCTGGGAAAGACCACTGATGCACGTTGGCTGGTCGTCGTTTGTGATCGGCATACCAATCGGTGTTGTCATGCTCGGCGGTGAGGCCGCGAAAGTCTGGAACACAGTTGCTGCGAGTGCGCCCCTGGGAACAAAATGGATGACCATGATTGCTTGGATCGCAGTGACCACGAGGCTCCTTCAATTCGCCGCGAAGCCCCACAGCGCCGATCGCGAAGCATCGGAAACAACGCGGAAAACTGCCGTTTACTTCGCCGAACTGAGTCTGGCATTTCTTTGCGGCGCATACTACTTCCACTTTCCCGAATTGTTTAGCGGGATATTTGTGAAGTGGTGGCCGTTGGTCGTTTTTGCTATCGCGATGATCAGCGCCGGAGTTGGCGAATGGTTGCAGCGGATCAACCAAAGAATTATTGCCGATCCGGTTGGTCGCAGTAGTCTGTTGTTGCCAATCATTCCACTGGCAGGTGTGTGGTGGTTCCATCCCGAGGGAGCCGAATGGCTTTGGAGCGATTGGGGGCGGTACTCGTTCCTGTTGCTGTCTGCCTCGTTGCTATACGGAATTCAGAGTTGGATGCACAATTCGATCGGCCTCCGCGCTTTGGCCGCAACATTGACTCTCTTTTCTTTTTGGGCTTTCTTGCAAAGCGATCCCGATTTGCAGTTCACGGAGCATCCGCAGTTTTGGATACTCCCTCCGTCGTTTGCTGCTCTGTTGTTTACTGAGTTTAATCGAAAGCGCCTTGCTGCCAGCGTCGTCGTCGCCACTCGTTATGTAGCTGTTTTGATGGCTTACTTAAGCAGTACTGCGGAAGTGTTTTTGAAAGCCTTCGAAGGCCAGCTTTGGCAACCCATCTTATTGCTCGCTTTGGCGCTTGCTGGCGTTGCCGCAGGCATCATCCTGCGAGTCCGCGCATTTCTATATTGCGGGCTGGCATTTACCATGATTGCCTTACTAGGAATGGTGTGGCACGCTCAGCAAGCCATCGGCCTGGTCTGGCCCTGGTGGGCATTTGGCATCGCCACCGGCATCAGTTTGATTTTCATGCTCGGATACTTCGAAAAGAACCGCCCTAAAGTCGTCGCCTATTTGGAACACTTTAAGCAGTGGGAGCAATAAGACGACTGTTGCTGGTGAGTCGCCGAACTTGATCGACTAGTGATACCTGGCCACGGAAGTAAGAGTCGCTGTAGGCTCTGTCGCCAAATTCAAGAAATAGTACGGGGTCCTTTCGTTTTTTCGGAAGTTGAGCCGTGGTTCACAAACGTCTTTTCGTGGCGCTCGATCTCAAAGTATGCAAATCTGAGTTTCAGCGATGAGGGTTCTCGTACCAAATAACGCCAAGCTGATCCCGTTCTTCGCAGGTGATGACGTCGAGGTCGCCGTCCGCGTCCAAGTCCAACACTTGCATCAGATCAAACTTTGTTCCATCTGGGCCTCCCTTTTCGACCATCCGCTGGGCCATGCTCGCTCGTTCTTCAGGAGTCAGCGCATCGTAAATGGAGTCGTAAACAACGGCGCTCTCATAACAAGCGGACTTTCCGGCAACATTATTGTTGATCTATCCACCGATCGATGTTACGCTCGACATTCTCCGCCCTTACCCACCGCTTGAAAAAGCTTTCCCTCCTATCGATGGATCGACCAATATGCGTTTTCGCTTTGCATTAGCAATCGTATCCGTCTGGCTTGTCCTCTGGATCAATGTTGGTTCATTTTCGGCCGTTGGACAGGAGGCAGCCGTTGGACAGGCCGTTGGACAGGAGACTTTACATGCTCGCATCGATCACCTGATTTTGGAACGCGCGGGCGGTCAAATCTCGGAGCGATCGTCGGATGCCGAGTTTCTGCGGCGAATTTACTTGGACTTCCTAGGCATTATTCCAACCTCGACTGAAGCTCGTGGTTTTTTCGAAGACGACACTCCGAATAAGCGCCAACTCCTGATCGATCGCTTATTGGCCGACGACCACTATGCTAGTCGGATGGCCGATCTTTTTAACGTCATGTTGATCGAGCGCCGATCACAGCATGAGGATTGGCTCAAATTCTTGCGATCGTCGTTCGCCTCAAACAAACCCTGGGATGTAATGGTTCGCGAGATCGTTGCCCCAAATGTTGACGACGAAGTCAGGCGAGGCGGAGCTCTTTTCTATACCGCTCGGCTCGAACACTATGGTGAAAATCCGCCTGATGTGCCGGGATTGGTTCGCGACGTCGGTCGGATGTTTCTAGGAGTCGATGTCGCCTGTGCTCAATGCCACGATCATTTGTTTGTCGACGATTACAAGCAAGTCGATTACCAAGGGCTGTATGCATTCGTTGGCAACACGGTCCTCCGACAGGATGTAAAATTTCCCGCCGTTGGCGAAAACCCGCTGCTCAAGAAAATTGCCTTCAAGTCGGTATTCGAGGGACTGGAAAAAATGACTGGCCCGCGTCTGCCGGGCGGACTCGAGATCGAAATACCGGAGCAGAAGAAGGGCGAAGAGTTCTCGATTCCACCCGATACGAAAACTCGATCGCCCGGTGTTTTGAAGTTCAGCCCGATCCGGATTCTTTCGGAGGCTCTCACGCGAAGTGATCAACCCGAGTTTTCGCGAAACATCGCCAACCGATTATGGTGGTTCATGATGGGTCGGGGCCTAGTCGATCCGCTTGACATGCAGCATTCAGGCAATCCGCCATCGCATCCCGAATTGCTCGAGTTGTTGGCAAGCGAGATGGTCGAACACAAGTTCGATATCAAATGGATGCTGCGAGAGTTAGCGCTGACGGATACTTATCAACGAAGCAGCGTACAAATTGGGGACAATGAAGTTCCACCGTTGGCCGAATCCTATCGCACGGCACTTGAACGCCCCTTGTCGTCTGAGCAGTGGCTTGCGATTCTGCGCGAAGCAACCGGTGAAGTGACGACCGACGCCAAGACGCTAGCCGAATGGAAGATTCGCTTCGACAAAGTCTTTGCTAATCCTCCGAAAGAGCCTGAGCTTCACGTGGCGCCAACTGTCAAAGCAGCTCTCTTTTTGTCCAATGATCGGGTCGTCCTGTCTTGGTTTGATCGGCACGACGGTAATTTAATCGATCGACTTTGCAAACTCGAAAATCCATCGACCATGATTGATGAAGCCTATCGCAGTATTTTAACGCGCATGCCCACAGCGGATGAGCGAAGCGATATGGAGGGCTTCCTCGACCAATTCGACGGGCCGCGCGAAAAAGCAATCGGACAAATGGCTTGGGCTTTGGCCGCATCGACGGAGTTTTTCGTAAATCATTGAAAGTTGTTCAAGGTCGTTGATCGCTTCGCGATCTAGCGTCGGTTCGGGAATCGAGCCACGACAAAGGGAGATTGCCGAATGAATATGTATCGTTCACTGTGTACGCCCAATGAGCATCGACTGTCGAGACGACGTTTGCTGGGAATGGCTGGAGCTAGCGTAGCGGCTGGTGCGACGGGTCTGGGCGGTCTGCTTCAACCAGCGGTAGCCGGTGAGCTCGCCAAGAAGGACAAGCAAGTCTTGTTCATTTGGATCGATGGCGGAATGAGTCAGTTCGAGAGTTGGGATCCAAAGCCAAATACGCTTTTCGGGGGGCCGTTTCGAGCTATTCCAACTTCCGTCTCCGGAGTTCACATCAGCGAGCTCATGCCACAAACGGCCAAACAGATGCATCACTTGGCCGTCGTTCGCAGTCTCTGCACGCAGGACAACTCGCACTCTGCGGGTGTTGCCCGCATTCAACGCGGAGATCCCAAAAATCGAGGTGTGACCTATCCATACTTTGGTTCGGCCGTCTCGAATTTGCTCGGTCCCGGTTCCAGCAACTTGCCTGCGTATGTCTGGATCAAACCTGGAAGCGGCGGTTTTATTCATGAGGATGCTGGGTTCCTGGGGCCGAAATACGGTGCCCTCGCGTTCGGCGACGGCAAACCGCCGGAGAATTTACTGCGACCAGAGGCGATCAGCGAATCGGAAGACGAAGCCCGACATGAGTTGCGTGCGATCGTCAATGCCCGCTATGCGAACCGTCGTAGACCGATGGTGAGCGAGGCTAATAAGTATGTCTTCGATACAGCCCGTACGTTAATGCATCGCCGCGAACTTTTCGATGAAGCGGGATTCTCCAATCGAGATCGAGAGCGCTACGGCACGCACGAATTCGGACGTCACATGCTGATTGGTCGAAAGATGATCGAAGCCGGTGTTCGGTTCGTCAAAGTCAATTCGTATGGATGGGATACCCACGGAGATAATTTCAACGGCCATCTGAGCTTGATGCCCAAGTTTGATCAAGCTTTTTCCGCAATCATCGAAGACCTTGCGGCAGGCGGAATGCTCGATCATGTCCTCGTCATCGCCATGAGCGAGTTTGGGCGGACACCGAGAATCAATGGCCACATAGGCCGCGACCATTGGCCCGAGTCGTGGTCGCTTGCCATGGCTGGCTGCGGAGTCAAAAAAGGAGTGGTGGTCGGTAAGACCAATGACAAAGGGACTTCAGTTGATAGCGAGCCTCTCGATATCGGTCACATGTTCCACACTTGGTTCCGAGCACTCGGTATCGATCCCAACGCAACTGAGTATTTCAACGCGGGTCAACCGCTGCCAATCGCGCACGATGACCTTCACGCGTGCGAAGAAGTATTGGCCTGACGCTTTCGAAAAGAAATCCAATGTACGAATCAGCTGAAACTCTGCTTGCCCGCTACGAACCGCTAGAGATTGAACAGATTGTTGTCGAGCCTCAAGTGACGGAAGCGAGGTTCAGTCCGTGTGGACGATTCCTGGCCGCAACTGGATTTGATGCGCGAGTTCGCCTGTGGAACGTCAGTGGCGAGAGACCAATTGAGTTGCCTGCAATTGCTGGTCATAACGGCTGGGTTCACTCGATCGTTTATCACCCAGATAAATCTAAATCGATCGTCTACTCTTCGGATTCCTGGGGACAAATACGGGCCACTCATTTGACCGATGAAGCCCAGCAAGCGCTTTGGTCGCGACCCAACGCACATGATGGCTGGATCCGACAAATCGATATTAGCTGCGACGGCAAGGTTATAGCAAGCTGTGCCCCCGACCGACGCATCTGCCTGTGGTCGACTGACGACGGATCTCTAATCTGCCAGTGGATGGGGCATGATGAGGACATTCAATCTTTGCGTTTTCATCCAGGTGGCAATTATTTAGCAACTGGTGACGCAAAAGGCGTTGCCAAACTCTGGGCGTACGGCAGTGGAAAGCTGATTCGGGAATTCGATGCACGCGCTCTGTGGCTGTTGCATCGACTTCAGGACGTTGGCGGCGTGCGATTGATTCGATTCAAACCGGACGGTACGCAGTTGGCGTGTGGTGGAGTCAAGCCATCAAGCGGTGGAACGGTTCAAGGCGAACCGACGCTGCTTGTGTTTGATACTGAGACTGCCGAGCTGAAAGCGACCCTGACGCTAGGGGCTGCTAACGACTGCTACCTACACGATGTTCACTGGACGGATGATGACGTACTGATGTGCGTCACCAGTGGAACACCGGGTGCCGGCAAGCTTGTCATGCGCCGAATCGAAGATGAAAAGGCCTTTTACGAGACGACGAAGATGCCGAATTGTCTGAGTATTAGCCTGCATTCAGAAACTTCTAACCCGCAACAGTCGAGTGAAGCCAAACGAATTGCGATAGTAACCACGAATCGTAACAGCAACGGCAACGGTCGTCGGCTCAACAAAAACGGTGAATACGAAGGGAACAATTCTCCAATCTTTCTACTCAGACTGGGAAAGAAGGCCTAAGTAAAACCTGCGTGAGTATAACATTTACAAATAGGTGGCAATTCCCGGCGGCTGCTAAGGACTTGCGACCCGAATTACACGCCCTTCGAAGACTCAGCGACATGCCACGGACAGTTTTTCACTCTTACAAAAGATAGACCGCGATGTTCCTCAAGCAAATAATTGTCTTACTACCGCTGATTGCTTGGACTCTGTCTTCCATTGCGGCCGAGGTGCCGGAGGAGCTGCCGCGTCCCGATGGCAAGCCAGCGGATCAGACCAAGCCCGTCAAGGTCTTTATCATGCTAGGTCAGTCGAACATGCTCGGCTTTGGCCAAGTGGGGCCGAAGGGGACAAAGGGTTCGCTGGAGTACATGGTCAAGGAAAAGGGCAAGTACCCGCACTTGGTTGACGAAGCGGGCAATTGGACCACTCGGCAGGATGTGCGATACGTCCATGTAATGGA
The DNA here is from genome assembly GCA_031398555.1 of Planctomycetia bacterium. GTDB lineage: Bacteria > Planctomycetota > Planctomycetia > Pirellulales > Pirellulaceae > Aureliella. Next base: position 11,679 of record JANNNN010000768.1, read on the forward strand.
CCAGCGCGGCGTCGACTACAAAGATTTGGAGACGTTTGGTGACGTAAGGAACGAGTGGCTCACCCCGAACAAGACATTTGGGCCGGAATTGGGCTTCGGGCATGTGATCGGTTATGTGCATGACGAACCAGTGCTGTTGCTCAAAGCGTGCATCGGCAATCGCAGTCTCGGTTGGGACTTGCTCCCGCCTGGCAGTAATCGATTCGAGTTCGAAGGGAAGGTTTTCGCTGGCTACAAGGACGTTGCGAACTTCTGGGACAAGGGAACAGAACCCAAGCCGGTGCCTTGGTATGCCGGTCGCCAATTTGACGCGGATGTCGCGCATTCCAAGGCCGTGTTGAAGAACCTTGAAAAGTATTACCCCGGCTACAGAGGCCAGCGCTACGAGGTCGCAGGCTTCGTGTGGTGGCAGGGTCACAAAGACCAGAGCGCCGCGCTGGCTAGTCGCTACGAGCAGAACCTCGTACATCTCATCACGACGCTGCGTAAGGATTTTGATGCTCCGAACGCTAAGTTCGTGGTGGCGACGGGCTGCGGCAATCCGGGGCGCGAGGGCTTTGGGCTCCAGATCGCCGAGGCGCAATTGGCGGTCGACGGCAGTAAGGGAAAATATCTCGAATTCAGGGGCAACGTGAAAGCCTTGGATACGCGCAACCTGTGGCGAGAAGCGGAGGTGTCCCCTGTAAATCAAGGCCACCACTACAACCACAACGCCGAGACCTACTACGAGACCGGCGAGCGACTCGGCCGCGCGATGGCGGAGCTTATGGGAGCGAGTCAGTAGCCATGACAAAAGTGATCTTCATTCTTGATACTACAGGGTGCGATTCCGGCAGCGGTTCTTGCAATTGTGGTTTAGTTCGGTTTCGGCTGGATCGAACGCCGATTTGTATCGCTAGGATTGCGTACACAGTAAACTGTTTGGTAAGGGACTAGTGATCCAACTTTAATTTCCGGGTCGACGGCAGGGTGGCATGCCCGTGAGTACTCGAAGGGCGTAGTGAATCGTACTCCAGGGACGTGACATCCCACCCAAAATCTAATCTGGACTAAGCACTAGTTGCGCCCTACCACTTTAGACAACAAAAACTCTTCCCGCTGAGATTTTCTATGCCCGCCTCGCAAAGATCGATTTCTTGTGCAATCCTACTCGCGTTCAGCATTGCTAACGTTTCCAACGCTGACAACTGGCCTGGGTGGCGCGGACCACGCGGGGACGGATCGAGTGCAGAATTGAATGTTCCGACGCAGTGGAGTGCGACTGAAAATGTAGTTTGGAAAGTTCCGATTCCGGGCGAAGGACATGCTTGTCCAGTCGTGTGGGGAGATCGTATTTTTTTCGCGACCGCAATGGCTGAAGAACGTTTGCGTGTGCTCATGTGTTTGGATCGCAAAACGGGCGCAACACTTTGGCAACGCACTGTCTTGACGTCGTCGCCTGAGACAAAGCACCAGTTGAACACTTACGCATCGAGCACTCCGGTGACCGATGGTGAATTGGTCTATGCAACTTTCTTTCAGTCAAGCGACCGGTTGATCGTTGCGACAAACGTATCCGCACCTCGCGATGTTTCGGTAGGCAAGATGGTTGTTGCGGCCTACGATTTCGATGGCAACCAGAAATGGATCGCGGAACCCGGCGAGTTCATCAGCGTCCACGGCTATTGCAGTTGTCCAGTTTTGTTTAAGAATCTGTTGATCGTTAACGGCGATCACGACGGTGAATCGTTTTTGGTCGCGCTGAACAAATTGACGGGCAAGATCGAATGGAAAGTGCCGCGAGTAAATAAGACTCGGAGTTACTGCACGCCGATTATCCGCGATTTCGCTGGTCGCACGCAGTTGATTATGTCGGGAAACAAATCGGTGACAAGTTACAATCCGCGAACCGGCGAGTTGCTCTGGAGTATGGATGGCCCCACGGAACAATTTGTGGCATCGATGGTCGACAACGGCAAGTACGTTTTCTTGACGGCCGGCTATCCTGACAAGCACATATTGGCAATTGATCCAACTGGTTCGGGAACGATCGATGAATCAAAAATCGTGTGGCGCTCAAAACGCAATTGCGCATACGTTCCATCGCCAATTGCTGTTGGCAATTACTTTCTTGTGACAAGTGACGATGGCATTCTCAGTTGCTATGACTCAGTGAGCGGTGAACGAGTCTGGTTTGTGCGACTCGGATCGCACTACAGTGGTTCGCCTGTGTCCGCGGACGGTTTGGTCTACTTCACGGCAGACAATGGCATTACGAAGATTGTTCGACCGGGTGCCGAGTATGAACTGGTGTCCGAATGCAAAATTGACGAAGAGTGCTATTCATCGCCAGCAATTGCTGAAGGGCAGATTTTTATTCGGACGACGCAAAGTCTTTTTTGCATCGGAAAGTGAGTTTATGGTAGCAGGCACTTTCCATGTGGCCAGCATGCAGATTGATTTGAAGCTCGGCAACCAGTAGATTCGGGTGGCTTATCATCCGCAGTCAGTCAGTCAACGCACGATGCAAACGTGGGTAACTGATAGTTATGCACACAATCGAGATTTCGATGCCAATCATCCCAATTTCTGAGGACGAATTCGATTCTCGTAATCCGGTGAGAAGCAAACTTCTTAAGATGTTTTCGGCTGAGAAATCTTGGTTTGCCGATACAGATCGCAACATTATTGGCTCAGTGGTTTTTGACTTAGGCGACAAAGATTGGAATTACGTCATTCTCGCGCTACACGAAGATGGTAGTTACCGCTGGATCGCTTCGAAGCTAGACATATGACGGCCAGTTTGATGGAAGATGAATTGGTCACCGTTGCCTTCGAGGATAATTTGTCGCTCACAGAGAACTTCCTGCCGCCGTTTGGCTGTAAAGAACGCACGTATTTTGTCTACGTCCGGACCGGTTAACTTAAACGCTTCCGAAAAGTTAGTGTCGTCATCAAAGTTGATATCTTGGTAACCGAAGAGACCAGCAATTTTTTGGAGCATGCCCTCGGGGCTGATCTCAAATGCTGGAATGGAAAGCAGATCAGACTGGGCCATGACGCACGTTTGTTTGTATTCCCTTGTCCCACTACCACTGCCGACTATGTAACGAAAGTCAAAAATGACCATCCTTAAATCGCCCGAGTCAGCGACAAGAGCCTTTGAAGCCAACTGCTTGCGTCTACGCGACGCCAAAGCGAATTTGGCGAACATCGCTTGATCCGCGGGGACAAGCTGCTTGTGGTACTCGATACCCAACCGCTCAGCCTGATCGCAACGCTTCTTCTCTGCCCGCTCCTCTGCCCGCTTCTCTTCCAAACTCGATAATACGATTATGATGGGGATAATCGATAATACGATTACGATGAGGAACATCTTTCCAACATTGATAAAAGCAAAAAAGCCTAAACTGTCTAAAATGTCGGGCATGAGTCAACTCGTTTGGGTTCGGTATGTGCGATCTCATGATCATACCCGATAACAACGTGCTGGTTAATAAATGCCCAATAGCGTTCGGACCCGACAGAGAATTTGGAGACAACCCGAAAAAAGGGATTTACAATGCCGATTTCCATGAAGTGTTGTGAATGCACCACACGTGCGCGACAGATGTTCGACGCTTCCCATCCGTCTATACCGCCGAAGTTCTCGAGCCTATCACCGTGGCCATGCGAGCCAAGACAAACAAGATTGCAGAACTGGATCTCAGTGAAGCCTACCTGAAGACTGCTGGCCAAGTGGCACAGGTTCGAGCGTTCCAGGCGGCTGCAAGATTAGCGGATTTCATGAAGTGAGAGATCGCGAAGCCCAGAGCACAAGCAGTCCTATTGGCTCGCTATCCCTCAGCAAACTCTTACCGGCCGGTTCCCCTTTTCAATTTCCAATTCCATCCTCACTGGAAAAGTCGCATCGCATAGCCTGCAAGCAATTGCTACAGGCCGCGAAAGACCTTAATTGTGGCCGGGTTCCTCGCTGACGCGCCATTGAAATCGCTGGATCGCGTACACCCAATTGTCTCTAAGTCCGATCGCACAACTGTCATGGCTCCCCAGCCTTTACTCCCAGTGGCATTTCGCACTCAATTGTGTCACAGAGTAGGCTGGCCGTCCTCCTCGTGCGTTTGCGCAGGAGACTGTCATTGCGGCCGAGAGTTACGAACTACTACGTCACTCGGTTCGGCTCCACATGCGAGAGCCTACGCACGCACTCGCCAGGCATCAAACTTCAGTGGCACTGTCACCAAGTCTGGTTCTTTATTTTCATTGCCCACTGAAGATTGCTGCTTTATGGCTCGTCACCGCGTGCTCGGTACTCGATGCTCCGCCTGCACACGCTACCTACGCATTTCTCGACGGCTGTTGGGGCTATCATGCAGACAGGCACCTAGACTTCGACTTGAGGTATGTAAATTTTCTTCGCGAATTATTTGGCGGAAATCATTGGATTGGACAGACCATAGAAGCAACTACATCAGGTAGAATGCAAATTCATTTCTCGGCGCGTGCGCTTTTTCGTTACCAATTCACCCAAGGGAGCATCGAACAAGTCATGGGAGGAATCATAAATTACATTCACGGCGAGTGTGGCGTCGTCGAGTCGCTAACCATTCAGAGTGACGACGATGGAAGGAAATATCGTGTCCTGAGAATGCGTAACAATCCCTTTCGATCCGATGCGATTGATTATGGATCGGATATTCGAATTGATCCAACGCTAACGCCAGGGAACGAGGTTTCGTTCGTACGACTTGATCCTAGGTGTGGCTACTGGCTCCGAAAGTCAGAGCGCTACCATCCGTCGTTGAAGCATGCACTAAGCAGGTATCTCTCTCCTGACGAACAACCCAGTGTCGCGATGCTGAAACGTGCTGACACAGCTCCGTTGGTTGAGGCGTCAGTCTTTTTGAGTCACGTCAGCTGGAACAAACTCTTTGCGAGATTTGTCAGGAGCGATCTTGAAAGATATGGCAGAGTTTCGGTTTGGCTGGATGAAGAACAAGGACGAACGCGTGATGCCGAAAGCAACCTAGATCAGTGGCTTCAAACCGCTATCACGCACGCAAAAGGCATTGTGATACTCTGGAATGAACCTTGCAGAGAATCGGATTGGGTGCGCAAAGAGGTGGAATGGGCTGTGCAACGCAGCGACCAGGTCCCTGTTGTTGTAGTCAATTGTGACGGGGCGCCATTGCCTGCCGATCTTCAATCAATATCGCACGTCGTGAATGCAGAAGGGATGTGGTACTTTCACGGACTTGGTGAAGAGGTCTTTCCGTATTTGCACCGGCTCGAAACCCGAACGCAATGGATTGGCCAGAACAAGCGATTCGGAACACATATCGAGGCTGATCCCGTCGAATCATGCATGTCCTTCGAGGATATCTCCCCCCATGAAGGCACCGCAGAATCAGCGGTGCGATGGTCCCTTCGGGAGGGCATCGTCACCTGGGAATTCGACCTGCGAGATCGCCGAACCAACGAAGTCGCCACGGTTTCAGGACCAATGGAAATTCGAACCGGTCGAAGACAAGCTAGGCGAGTATCATCCGCTAGCCATCAAGAATCAATGTCCCGTTATCCGTTCTACGCTCCACACCCGTTGTGCAAGTGCCAACAGCGGGCGTCTTTACGTCTCGGCGCAAGTACCTCTACGGTCGTGTCTTGGATCGTGTTGATGCTATACAGGATGGGCATGGGCTACCAGTAAACTAGGGAAGTTATTACTGAGGTGCGTCGTGTCCCATGTCTTTCAAGCAAGTTAGGAAAGCTCCCCATGCGCTCCAGATTTGTTGCCCGTACTGCACTCGGCTGAGGAAGGTCCAGGTATCTATTAATGCGACTCGATCAATGAACTTCTGCATGCACAGGTTGACTTCTGTGTCTCCATTATCGCCACTTGCATTGACACGAGCGACTTGGTGTCCTGATGGATCAGTAATGTACCAACTGCTCACGACGCCGTTGCGACTGACAGTCGCTTGGAACTTATAGCCAGAAGAAGCACTGATAAGATGCACACCGGACGCGAGCTTGGTGCTTTTGGTTTTTGTTAGTAAATAGGCCTGAATGTTTAACTGAGAATACAGCAACTCTTCCTGGATACTTGCAAACGGCATGGTCGGTTCAGCCTCGCCGCAACACGCCGGAGAGCTCTGGGTTGTTTTGATTTGACCGAAAGTGACGATTGGAACACTAGCCAAAATCAGCGCAGCTACGATTACTGTACGGGACATTTTGCTTTCCTTCGTTGGCCAGTGTGGCCGGAGTGTGAATCTGACCCACAGACACGTGGGTTACACCATTGAAAGCGTGATTGAACAACGATTGTTACACGTGAAGCCCCGCTTCGTGCGCGTTGGCGACAGATTCTCTTATGGGACGGCAATAGTTATTGCGCCGCCCGATATCGTAGCGAGAACCATCGAAACCAAAGAGCCGCGACGGAGGAACAATGGTCATAAGTCCAGGTTCAAGGCGCTGCAATCGTTTAAGGAATCCTCGCAGCCGGCTGTCGGAGTTCAGTCGGGTTCCCAAAGTGAGATGGAAGCCGGTTCGGTAGTTAATGTGAAACCGACCGACTTCACTGATAAGTTCGGTCAGAGCGTCGCAAACGCGGCGATGTTCTAGTCGCTTTTTACCGCGCCGCTTCAACCAGCGGTTCTGTTTGGAGGAGTTCTGCACTGTTGAATTGCGCCGCTGGCAGGCTGCAAAACTTCAACGTCGACATCGTGCAGATTCGGCGAATCTGGCCAAACATCGTGAGCGTGAACGTTAGCGGCGGCTAATCAACAGCGCTAAACGCGATTCCAGCCAACCACAAACGGACTCGACCAATTCGGCTGACGCGTGGTCACACCGCAGGGATATTCCAAAAGATTTTTGTGATCGACCTGGCTGTTATGAACCCAAGACGTCATCGGATCGCAACACGGCTAAATACTGTGGAAGTGCTTGTGGAAACGCTGTCCATCGAGTTCGCAGGCGTGAACGCGAGAGTCGAACTAAGCGCTATTCGTGGCCAAGCTCGACCGTGAACTATTCGAGTTCATCTGTCTCTGAGATATCGTTGCCCCATCAAAAAAGGAGCAACCAACATGATTCAAAAACGAGTTCTCAGTCCCGACCGCGTCCGCCGCCTTCCTACTGCAGGTTTGCTGGCCGCCGCACGGCGCTGCTCGCAGGCTGTTCACCAATTCCGAACTATCCCATCTGCCGAACCACTTCACGAGCCTTCTCCGCATCGCGCTCGGCATACACCTGTGTTACATCGGCGGCAGCGTGCCCGAGAATTACTTGAGCCGCGTCCAGTCCGAATTTCTTGCGCATTTCAGTTGCTGCCGCGCGGCGCAGTTGGTTGGGCGCCCAACGCTGCTCGGACTGCCACTTCGCGAGCTGGATTTGCTCGGACTCGGCGAGTCGAGCCAGATACTGTTTTTCAGTTTCGCGTTCGCGCTGAGCTAGCGGTTCAGGGGGAGGAAACGCGATGTCGCATGCCCGATGAATTGCCCTGCGATAGCTGCTAGGATCGTATTGATCGTGATCCTGTCCAGCAACGGTTACGATCGCTTGTCCGCTAGCACGATGCTTGCGGTATTTCGGGACATGGTTTGATGGCCAAGACATGTGAAGTTCTCCACTAAAACGGTACATACCGTTTTTAGTTTTCGGAAAACGCCGCACTGCTCACCGCGAGCAGGTATCACAAGTCTTGATTCGGCTTAGATTTACAACAAATATCCCCGGGAGGGTTCGAACCTCCAACCTTCGGCTTCGCCGTTGGGATTTACTACGCACCGCATTTTTTGAAGGGTTTTCGCTACATTCAGTCGCGTCAACCTGCGTGATACTATATCATCTTTTTGCAGGGAATTGCAACATATTGCATTCGAATCGGGAAATTCCCGGTTTGTTATGCAAGTCGGCAACGCAAGCTAAAGACTACCAAATTGTCCTATGCGGTTGATGGTAAGACTAACGGTTACGAGTTCGAAAACAGACTGTAATCGGGAAAATCCGGGAACGTACCACGCGGGAGATTGTGATATGCAATGGATGCGAGCGGTCATAGTAACAATGCTGCTGTCATCAACGACAGTCAGTCAAGACGACATTCTGCGAAAAGGGGCGGGAGATTTTCAACGTCAGGCTTTTTCACTTCAGAACATCGAAGCACTAATCGAATCTGCCTACTCTGAGAAAAAACTGCAACCCAAGGACTCTATGCCCAAACCCGCCCCTGCCAGACGCGAGTTAGAGCGTGCAAAACTTCAGTCGCACAAACGCCAAGCAATGTTTGATGCAGTCGACAAGTTGGATGACCTGTTTGCTGAAAGCAACAAATCTAAGCTCTTTGACTTTGGCAGACTTCCACAAATAATCCAGGAACTTGAGCAAGTCGCTTCCAAGCGCGTCCCTTCGAATGCAACTGATTCGCAACGGGAAAAATTGAAAGTGGCGGCTAAACTCGATATTCGACATACAGTGTCCAAGTATTGTGCAAGTTACGCAGAGGGCGGGCCAGCAAAGCTAGAGAAAGTAAGAACGGCGCAAAATGGCGGTGAACTGGATGTCTTTGGTTCAGGCTCACTGTTTGAAAAAGTATTGCGACAACAAGGGTTGCTGGACAATTGAGCAACGGATTTCTAAAGTAAAATGGGC
>JANNNN010000775.1:0-3829 GCA_031398555.1 Planctomycetia bacterium
TTCCTCAAGCATGCTGTAGAAGGACAGTACATAGTCCCCCGGAATGCCAAAGAGATCCTTGATCCCGTAATCTTGAAGTCGATTGATTAGATACTGCCCGATCGAAATCTCAGTCGATCGTCGTCCCTTTACTGCGGCCATGAGTTTTCCTGACTTAACGCGCTGTGTGGCTCGTAACAATTTGCGGGAGAGGTGGTGCTAAGCTTAGCCGTTGCTCATCAGTATCTCAACGTGGCAAACTGTGATAAGTTAACTGTAGCGAAGCGAAATTCGCGTTTAATTTTCAGTTTCACAACACGTTAAGCTAAGCAGCGGTCAGAATCATGACAGATGAAGGAAACCCATTGGAACATGACGAAGTTAAGCCAGAGTTGGATGCCGAAATGCGAGACTTGCCACCGGCATCGATGATTATATTGATTTCTTCGTTGGCGTCCCAAGCGATGGCTGCTATGGGACAAATTCTTGGAGATGACGGGAAACCATTGCCTGTGAACCTGAAGTTTGCTCGACACTTTATCGACTTGATCGGGGTTATCGAAGACAAGACTCGCAACAACCTGACCACCGACGAAGCTTCTTTTCTGAATGGCACATTGCATCACCTTCGTATGCAATTTGTAGAATCCAGCCGCCCCTAAGCTTTGCTGGATAATGCCAATCTGCCGGATAACCCGTTTAACCCCTGCATTCCCTCAGCAGGGAAAAGTCCCGGCGAATCGGCGCGAGTGTTTTCCACACTCAGGGCCGATTCTCGACCAAGAGTTAAATTGATCTTCGCGGCATATCTCTTGGTCTTAACTCTCCATCGCAACGTATTGGCTGCAAAAAATGCGACCAAAACAGCATCTAAAAAATTCTGCCCTATGGCTATATCAACTTGCCACAGCTCGACGTCGAACTCGCATTGCCCACGATCTGCGGGAACATGGCAATTATCCTGTCGCGATTCTGTTTTACCATCGAGTCGCTGACAGTCACCCAAATGACTGGACGATGAGCGTCCGTGACTTTAACCTGCAGCTCGATTGGTTGCAGAAGAACTTTGACATTGTCACCTTAGAGGAAGCTCAAAAGTGTATCGTTGCAAAATACAATGATCGCCCCACCGTCGCAATTACGTTTGATGATGGCTATGCGGATAACGTTCACACCGCGATTCCAGAATTGATAAGGCGCAATCTTCCCGCCACCTATTTTGTGGCTACGGATTTCATGCGTACCGGAGATGCATTCCCGCATGACCTCGCTCGGGATGTTCCGTTGCAACCCAACACGATTGCGGACTTGCGCCAGTTCGTAACGGCAGGCATTGAAATAGGTGCGCACACCAAGTCGCATGCAAACTTAGGCGCGATCGACGACTTGGACCAACTTCGAGACGAAATTGTCGGCAGCGCCCAGCTCTTGGAACAGTGGTGTCAGGTACCGATTCGCTACTTCTCTTTTCCTTATGGTTTGCCTGAGAACACCAGCCAAAAAGCAGTTGACGTGGTACGCGAAGCGGGATTCGCAGGGTTTTGCACCGCTTACAACGCTTGGAACTGGCCCGGTACGGAAGGCTTTCATTTACGTCGATGTCATGCCGATCCAGGACTGCAAAGCCTGAAAAATCGTCTAACGCTTGATCCTCGCAAGCTTCAGGAAAAGAATCCATTGCCATTCGTTGAGTCGTTACCCCACAACATTCAACCAAGTTGAGATGACTATGACTTCGCCCCGTACTAGCCCATTAAATGTGAGTTTCGTCATCACCAGTCTCCCGGTCGGCGGTGCGGAGACGCTACTCGTCAATCTTGTTCGTCGTTTGAATAAGTCTCTTGTGCAACCACAAGTTCTTTGCTTAAAAGAAGCTGGAGAACTTGGAGAGTTGATTGCACGTGAAGTTCCCTTGCAAAGTCAACTGCTGAGGGGGAAATATGATTTGCGAATCTTGCCCAAACTTATCCGTATTTTCCGCAGTCAACAGACAGACGTGGTCATTACTGTTGGAGCCGGAGACAAAATGTTCTGGGGGCGTCTCGCTGCTAAGTTTGCCAAAGTGCCAGTGATTTGCAGCGCGCTCCATTCCACAGGTTGGCCCGATGGAGTCAGCCGACTCAATCGAATGTTGACTAGCATCACCGATGGTTTCATCGCCTGTGCCCAAAACCATGCTCAGCATATGGTTGATTACGAGGGCTTTCCAAAGTCAAAAGTCTTCATGATTCCCAATGGCGTCGACACGCTTCGATTTAAGCCAAACGAAGCTTGTCGAGGTTGGTTGCGACGCGAATTGAACCTGCCCCAGGAAGTGCAACTAATTGGCATTGTTGCAGCGCTGCGTGAGGAAAAAAACCATTTGCAATTGGTTCTCGCCGCTCGCGATATTCTCCGAGCTCACCCAAACACACACTTTTTACTTGTCGGTGACGGGCCGATGCGATCCGCCATTGAAAACTCAATTGGCGAAAACGGACTAACCGCACATTTTCATCTTTTGGGTAGCCGTAGTGATACGCACTTGCTCCTTCCAGCTATGGACGCGTTTGTCCTGACAAGCAAAAACGAGGCAAACCCTGTTTCGATTCTCGAAGCACTCGCTTGTGGAATCCCGGTCGCCGCACCACGCGTCGGTTCAATCCACGAAACGGTCCTGCACGAGAAAACAGGCTTGCTTACCACACCCCTGGACCCATTCAGCACTGCTGATTCACTAAGCAGACTACTCGACAATGCAGTCTGGGCGCGGCAGCTCGGAGAGAATGGACGACACGAAGTAGAGCAGTTCTGGAGCTTGGACAGCATGGTGGTGGGCTACGAAAGGTTGATCCACTCGCTCTACAACTCGAAAGCTGCCAAAGCTGGACTGCCGGAATGGCTGGCTCCGCTAAAACCCTATTCCCAACCGCTCGACTCGGAAGGAAAATCCCCCGAAAAGTACATGCACTCCCTCCCTAGGAGTGCTTTTCCAGCCTGCCCCGCGGCGCCTACCCAAGTGTCCTGACTGTTTTTGGGTACACAACAGGTTTTTTGAGCAAGGAATGCACTGTTTGGAACAGATTGTGCACCCAAGATGCCCTGGTTTCCTGAAAACCGGAACTTTGGCAAGCCCAGTTGCGTACTATTCAAAGGCGTTGTTTAAGATTCGGATGAGAAACCCGAATAACAAGCGACGGTTTGCCCAAGTTAAGGGATGCGACGGACCTGCGTCCGCTGCGTTTTTGAAATATATAGAGGTGCAATATGAGCCGAAATGATGCGATACACAAACTTAAGCAAGTTCTTCTTAACCGCCGCGAAGCGCTGCGCGCCGCCTTAGCTGGCGATTTGTCCGCCTTAACCGAACTATCGTTGGCCACCGGCGAGTTGGCCGATGTGGCCCTCGACTCGGCACATGAAGAAGTAACCAGCCAAATGGCTGAAGTCGAAAGTCGTGAATTGGGACTGATCGAAGAAGCAATCGGCCGCGTTGCAACAGGTACTTACGGCAATTGCGAAGAGTGCGAGAAGCCCATTCCGCTGGCGCGACTTGAAGCTCTGCCTTACGCAACGCATTGCATCAAGTGCCAAGTCCAAGTCGAAAAATCCGGTGGTAAGGACTGGTCAAGGTCATCTGGTGGTGCGTATGATTCGGTCTGACCAGTGGTATGCCTAAGTGGATTAAACGGAGTCCAATGACCATTTGGTCGCACGGGTACAACCGGACAGAACCTTACACTACGATTTACAAGCATAGCCATGCGGCGGCGGCAACGATCCTCACCTCGCTGCCGTTTTCTGTTTTATGAGTCTCGGCGGGACAGCCGATTCCACCACGTACGAAGATACGTCTGTTGCGCGGAGGATT
>JANNNN010000825.1:0-1521 GCA_031398555.1 Planctomycetia bacterium
GGTGTACACCGTCACTGGTCCGAAAGCGGCGATTGAAGAATTTCCGGTCCATCGCGGTCGTCGCCAATATTTCCCGAGGTATCAGGGCGCGAAGCTAGGCGGATAACAATGCCGTGCACGCGAAGCCGCTGATCGCGTGGCTTACCAATAGATAACTTACTCCGGCGGACCGGTGACGGCTGCCGTTCGTCCGACTGAACACTGTAACCGGCCTACTTTGAAAAGACGACCAAGTGCGAACTAACAAGCAGCCCTATCGACATGGTCTGACCCTCCTCGAGATGCTTGTGTCGATAAGCATAATCGGCATCCTTGCAGCCATACTGATCCCCGCGATTCAGGCAGCCCGTGAGGCTGCACGCAAAACGCAATGCCAAAGCAACTTGAGGCAGTCGGTAATTGCATTGCACGCATTTCACACGTCCAGAAATAGGCTGCCTTCGCGCTTCAACGGTGCAGCAGCCGTAAGTTATCCAATTGGTTATTCAGATCTTTTTTGCATGCACTCTTGGCGTACTGCCTTGCTGCCGTATATCGAACAAGTCGCGCTACATGATTCGATCGACTGGAATTTCTTTGCAACTGATCCGAAAAACGCGTTAGTCGCTACGAGCGTTGTCTCATCCTATATCTGCCCAAGCGGTGCACCGCCGTCTACAAGCACGGGGCAAGTGCCGCGACGTGAAAGGCTAGGCGAGAAATACCAAGCGGTACGAAGCGATTACGATGCGCTGGCCGGCATGTGGGTCATTTTTGGAACGCCTCCGGTCGGAACAAGAGACGGCAGCACGAAGTACGTTCGCTGGGGTGTTTGGGATTGGCCAACTTTTGATAACGAAACAATTGACGGGAATCTTACCAATTATCGTTCGGGAAAATTCGATGAAGTATCGGACGGGCTATCGAACACCATTATGCTCGTAGAACGTGGCGGACGTCCGTTACATCTGGTGAATGGACATCCCAAAGTGACAACCGACAATCCCAACGCGGATTACGGTGGCCAAATTGGATGGTCGGCAAGCGAGCCTTTTTACTATAACATCCACTTTCGTAATGTTGGCATTAACAATGACAACGAACTTGGCATTTACTCCCTCCATACTGGCGGCGCAAATGTCGCATTGGCAGACGGGTCGGTCGCTTTTCTTTCGGACTCAACTGACATCGCCACGCTTGCAAAGATGATCGGGCGATCCGATGGGGAATACTGACAAAACCATTCGGATAACACATTAAGGCTTAGATGTTGCGTCGCTAAGCTATCGAGGTTGGATCGGGAGTGAGGCTGACTAAGTGAGAGACTTTGAAGTTATGATTGTCAGCCAACATTTAAGCCTCCGTTCATGAAGCCCCGCGGCAGTTTGAGTTGCTTCGAGCGAAGCAGTCGCGAGGTCAATACACTCTTGCTTTAGATAGGCATAGTAGTGTCGATAGTTGGCGACTTGAACGTTTGGAAACTGTTTGGAACGCCATTCGCCTTTAAGGGGATTGCTTTTTTCAATTGCTTACGAGGGTTGT
>JANNNN010000859.1:0-2235 GCA_031398555.1 Planctomycetia bacterium
CGTTAAGATCAAACGCAAATTCACCAAATCGAGTCCCGGGAGTGTTCTCTATCAGTGTGGCGAATCAATCGTCCTCTGTACGGCGAGTTTACAGTCCGATGTGCCACCATGGCTGGTCGGTTCTGGCAAAGGATGGGTCACTGCCGAGTACAGCATGTTGCCACACAGTACGAACAAGCGAAAAGGTCGTGATCGCGGCGGCAAAATCGATGGACGTACAACCGAAATTCAACGATTGATCGGCCGCAGCCTAAGAGCCGTCGTCGATCTCGAACGACTGGGCGAACGCATGCTGACAATCGACTGCGACGTCCTGCAAGCGGACGGCGGAACGCGGACGGCAAGTATTACCGGCGGATTTATTGCAATGGTCGATGCTTTGGCCGCCGAGTTTGGTAAAACCCCTCCAAAAGACCATCCGATTCGCGACAACGTGGCCGCGATTAGCGTGGGGATTGTCGGCGGCAAAGCGGTGCTGGATTTAGACTACATCAACGATTCTGCAGCAGACGTAGACATGAATGTTGTGATGACCGGCCGCAATCGCTTCGTCGAACTTCAAGGCACTGGCGAAGAAGCAACGTTTGACGATGATCAGTTGGCTGCAATGTTGAAACTGGCCAAGTCAGGCATTCAGCAACTTACTGCGATTCAAAAAGATGCCCTCGGAAAACTGTGGCCGCTGTAAAGTGGCAGTAGGATGGGACCATTTGTCCCGTCCGTCTCTTCAGTATCCTCCCTAACGTTTCTAAGACGAAACGCTCGGGACAAATGGTCCCAAGCTACGAAGTTCTATTAAAATGCCGAAGCGGGTCGCGGCGATCGAAATCACCGGACCCGCTTTCGGACTTTCCCCCTGCCCTCGTTCACAGCCTTCGCTGTACTCATTGAATTCTTACACTCGTGGCGGATGCTGCTAGCATCCGACTCCGACGCTCGCAGCGCCGGCCACGTTATCGATTCTTCGGAAGCCATTGAACATCGCTGCCTTGCCCAGATTTCGCCGCAGCAGGCCGAACTGAAGACGGAGCCAAAGAAATCGACGCAGTCGGTTGAACTTCGCCATGGTTCGAGTTCTGCACCGAAGCATCTGAGACACTGCGAGTTGAACTCTTCCCACTGCTCGTTACAACAGCTGGCGGCTGCGAATTACCGTTTCCAAATCCGTTCCAAAAGTTGCTAGCCATAGGAGCCTTCTCTTCAGGCTTATTCTCATCTTTGTCTTCGCTCTCTTCGTCTTCGCTTGACTCAGGTGCAGTCTTTTGTTCCATGCCTGGTCGAGCTGCGTTGCCTTCGGTCGGCATGCCGTATTCGACCGGTCCGTTGCTCACGACTGCCGGACGAGTGTATCCGTAGTCGAGATAAGTACCGGATTGACGTTCACGAGATCGTTCACGAGCATCCCAGTAAGCTTTGTCAACCCATTGGCCTTCTTGCAATGAAACGCTGTTTAGATCAAGCAGTGACCCCTTAAGGTAGTGGACGTTAACGATCGATTTGTTGTACTCAGTGACGGCTTGGTGATACTGTGTTTCGGCTTGAGCTCGACGCTGTTCGGCTCGCAACAGGTTATCTAGCAATTGACTTAACTCGCCAACGCTTCCCTTGATCCGATCGTTGTAGATGCCGATTTCTTTTTCATTGGCTTGCCACCAATCAAAGTTGAGCTTCATCAACATGAAGTTGGATTCCATGTTTCGCCAAGCCGTTGATAGTTCGTGTACCAGCATCAGTTCTTTCTCTTTCAGCTCTTCAACGCTCTTGCTGATCTGCAAGCGACTGCTTTGAATGTTTGCCAACGGACGACGTGCACCAAAGGCTGGCGGTGTGATTTCGAGCCGAGCACCGGCTTCTTGGTAATCTCCTGTGAATAATTCTTCGACTGCGTTGGAACCAAGGTTAGGGAATCGAATGCCTGTTCGATTTGCGTTAGCAAGTTGATCTCCCACACCAACCCAACGCGCAAAACCGGTCACATCAACCTGCGGTAGAATTTGATTCTTGGCTGATATCAGTTCCAACTCGCGTTGTTTGATACCCCATTTCTGCTGACGCAAGTAAACATTCCGAGTCAAACCTTCAGCGGTAACATCGCACCAGTTGAATTCAATACGAGCGATGGTTGGGTTGTCGATTGGACGGATAAATACACCATCTGTTGTACTCCAGACCATTTTATAACGAATTGTTTGCTCGAGACCACGAATTACTCGATGATCATTGCCGGGAACGGTC
>JANNNN010000863.1:0-3822 GCA_031398555.1 Planctomycetia bacterium
GTGGGATCGCAAGAGTTACATGGGTTCACAAGTCGCTGACAAGACTCTCGGTGTTGTCGGCTTCGGTCGCATCGGTCGCGAAGTTGCCCTGCGTGGGCTCGCCTTTGGCATGCGAGTGATCGCCTTCGATCCCTTCTTAGCTCCTGAACAGGCGACTAAGCTGGGCATCGAGCGGGCTGAGACCGTTGCCGAGTTGCTACCCAAAGTTGATTACTTGACGGTGCATACGCCACTGACACCAGAGACGAAACATTTGGTGGGCATGAAGGAATTGGGGACCCTCAAACCTGGGGTCCGATTGATTAACTGTGCGCGTGGCGGAATCTACGACGAAGCGGCCCTGGTCGAAGGTCTGAAAACCGGCAAGATTGGTGGCGTCGCGCTGGACGTGTTCGAAGAAGAGCCTTGCACCAACAGTCCGCTGTTTGGCATGCCCAATGTCATTTGCACGCCGCATTTGGGCGCGAGCACCGAAGAGGCTCAAACACAGGTCGCCGTTGAGGGAATTCAACTGCTGATCAACTTCTTTAAGACGGGCGAAATTCGCCACGCGGTCAATGTCGCATCGATCGATCCAAAGACACTTGATGCCATGCGCAGCTACCTTGACGTTGCCCATCGCATGGGGCTAATGCTCAGCCAATGGCATGGCGGCTCGGTCTCCGGTTGCACGCTCACGTACCGCGGGGAAGTCGCCGATCGCGATGTGAAACTGCTAACGAACGCCTTCTGTGTCGGCTTGCTGGAACGCGCCATGGAAGATGTGAACATCATCAACGCCGAGATGCTATTGCTAGAGCGTGGGATCGAGTTGAAGGAAGTTCGCAGCCACGAAAAGGGGGCTTTTTCGTCGACGATTACCGCTGAAGTACGGGGCGGCGAGCGGACTGTAAAGGCTTCGGGAACTGTCTTCGGCCACAACATGCCGCGTTTGGTGATGCTCGACGATTATCGGTTAGAGGCGTATATCGATGGCAACCTCTTGATCTTTACTCATACTGATATGCCCGGGATCATTGGCCATGTGGGCACCGTTTTCGGTAAGCACCAAGTTAATATCGCTCAGATGGCCGTTGGTCGCAGTGGGACGCAACAGGGTGGCGATGCGATTGGAGTGCTAAACCTCGATAGCCAGCCGACGGTGGCTTCGCTGCAAGAGTTGTTAGCCCTTCGCGGGATTAGCCGCGTGCAGCCGATCCAGTTGCCGCCGGCCGGAAAGCTGCCCGCGTGGTTGCAAGGTTAGGGTAATTGAGTGTCGCACAATGGTCCCAATTGTAGCTCGATCAATTGAAGTCTGATCAAGTGGTATGAGCTATGGTTGATGAACGACGGAAACTTCGATTGTTCTGGCAAGCCAGTGGCACACGAACTTTGCAAAGAACTTGAAACCAATCCTAATATTAAATGTGGACGTTGCACTGGTAACTCCCGTTGAATTCGACACCGAACACTTCACTGAATCGAAAATAGAATGACTGTTGCAGATAAGACGCTCAGCCAAGTACCTGATCCGCGCGGTCGTTTTGGCGAATTTGGTGGTCGCTTTGTGCCTGAAACATTGACGCGAGCCCTGGTGGAATTGGAAGCCGAATATGCTTCGGCGCAGAAGGATCCAAAGTTCAAGGCCGAACTAGATTATCTGTTGAAGACTTTTGTCGGACGCCCTTCGCCACTTTATCACGCGAAACGCTTGAGCGACTTGGCAGGCGGCGCTCAAATTTGGTTCAAGCGCGAAGACTTGAATCATACTGGCGCACACAAAATCAACAACACGCTCGGCCAAGCTTTGTTGACCCTGCGAATGGGCAAGACCCGGGTGATCGCTGAAACGGGGGCTGGTCAACACGGTGTTGCCAGCGCGACGGCATGCGCGCATTTCGGCTTGCCGTGCGTCGTTTACATGGGTGCCGAAGACGTTCGTCGTCAACGCCCGAATGTGTTTAGTATGCGATTGATGGGCACCGAAGTTCGTCCTGTCACTAGCGGTTCACAGACTCTTCGGGATGCTGTGAACGAAGCGATGCGAGATTGGATGTCGTCGGTCGAAACAACTCATTACATCATCGGTTCAGTGATCGGCCCGCATCCGTTTCCAATGATGGTTCGCGATTTCCAGTCGGTCATTGGTCGCGAAGCCAGAGAGCAGAGCCTAGAAGTCTTCGGTCGGTTACCGGACACAGTAATTGCCTGCGTTGGCGGCGGCTCGAATGCAGCCGGGATGTTTTATCCGTTCGTTGATGATGACAAAGTCAAGTTGCTTGGGGTTGAAGCGGGCGGACTGTCGAGCAAAGCCGGCGAGCACGCTTCGCCGCTTTCATTTGGTATGCCGGGTGTGTTGCATGGCAGTTACAGCTATGTGATGCAAGATGAAGATGGTCAGACGTCGCCAGTGCATTCGATTTCAGCCGGCTTGGATTACCCCGGTGTTGGTCCCGAACACAGTTACTGGAAAGACAACGGACGTGTCGAATACAGTTACTGCCGCGACGGAGCCGCGCTCGATACGTTTGATAAAGTTGCGAAGATGGAAGGGATTTTGCCAGCTCTCGAATCCTCTCATGGAATTGCTAAAGCGATGGAAGTGGCCGCGACGATGGATCGTGATAAAGTTGTTTTGGTATGCTTGAGCGGCCGTGGTGACAAAGACGCCGCCGAAATCGCTCGACTTCGCGGTCTTGAGTATTGATCCCACCCGTCATAGCCTAGGCTTTCCGCCTGTGAGCATTTATTTCATCAACAGTTCAAACCATCCGCGTTTGAACGAATCGCAAGCTAGAAGCTTACGCCACTTTGAACTAGAAACCCCGCCCCCATGTCTGCTATCGACGATCGTTTCAAACAACTTCGCAGTGCCGGTAAAAAAGCCTTCTTGCCTTTCGTTACTGCAGGCGATCCTTCTTTGCCAATGACAGCTCGCCTGCTCGAAAAACTTTCTGGATGCGGTAGCGCGATTGCCGAAGTTGGTATTCCCTATAGCGATCCGATCGCTGACGGGCCTGTGATCCAAGCCTCCTACACACGAGCTCTAAACGCTGGAATTAAACTGAAAGACATCTTTGAAACTGTCCGCGAAGTGACTCCGCGATTGCAGATGCCGTTGGTATCCATGGTTAGTTACGCAGTCATTCATCGATTAGGAATGGAACGCTATGTAGCCGACGCAATGGCGGCGGGTTTCTCCGGCGCAATCGTCCCTGATTTGTTGGCCGAAGAAGCCGATGAGTTGCGGAAGATTTGCCGTCGAGAAGATTTCAGTTTGATTCATTTGGTTACGCCAACGACCAGCCCCGAGCGCATGCTACGGATCGCTGAGTTGTCCAGCGGTTTTGTATACTTTGTATCCATCACAGGTATTACTGGCGAACGAACCGAATTACCGCCGGAATTGCTTGAGAAGGTCTCTTGGCTGCGCGAGCGCGTTCAAATTCCGATCTGTATTGGATTCGGAATCAGCCGACCTGAGCATGTTAAATTGCTCGCTCCAGTTGCCGACGGTCTGATAGTCGGCTCAGCCATTGTTCGCCGTTTCATTGAAATAGCTGACCCCGAGTTAGCTCTCGCAGGCGTTGAGCAACTCGCCAAACAGTTGATCGCCGCTTTGAATTAAAATTGTTTGCGGCCGTATTTAATCACGGGAGTTTACCCCAACGAGCCCAACGGGGTTACGTAATCACGCGCCGTACGATGACGCAACACCGTTGGTGTAGAAATACTCGCCTCGATCCGTGACCCAGGGTAGCTCGCTGCGCGCGCTACCCTGGGCTATGTGGCGTAACTCCTTCGGAGTATTGCACACTCCACACTCCACACTCCACACTCCAC
>JANNNN010001109.1:0-3755 GCA_031398555.1 Planctomycetia bacterium
CGTTTGACAACGAAGTCAATTGCCAAGCTCGTTGAGCCGGGCCAAGATTTAGAAAATTCTGAACCGCTTGAGAAGCCTCAGGATCAAACGTGATCGGTTCGGTTGTTAGCGGAACACCGGCAACAGCGTGGACAGAATCAACAACCTGTTCGGCGGTGAGCCGACGGTTCCAGGGCGCTAAAAAGGCCAACGCTTCTTCGACATGTGAACCGTCAATGCATTTGCGTTGGTAGATCTCGGATGCGACGATCAATTGGACCAATTGCTTCAGGTCATAACCCGCGCTGATGAACTCACGACTGAGGTAATCCAGCAATGGAGCGTTGCGAGGCGTTAAGTCATCCCAATCGTCCACCGAACTGACCAATCCCCAACCTACCAGTCGAGTCCAAACGCGATTGACTATGACTTGGGCAAAGCGTTGATTCTCGGCTCGGGTTAACAAAGCCGCCAATTGTTCGCGAGTCGAATCCGGACGCCCCAGAAGCTCCGTGTCGACTTGACCTTCACCAAACTCAGCAAACGGCCATGCAGGCTCGATCTTATCGCCCGGATGTAGGGTCAGCGTGATAGGTGACTCGCGTCCTTTACGTTCGAAAAACTCTTTCGGCACACTGCTGGTCGGTGGAACTTCGATCGTCTTGCGCTTCAACATTGCCCCGATTTCAAACAACTCTTTCTGCTTCCAAGGATGGTAGGGTGCATCGTGGCAGCGAGCGCATTTCATATCGACCGCCAGAAAGGCACTACCGAGAATGTGAGCTTTTTCAGCCATCGGCACATCGTTTTCCGCTGCCATTTCGAATCCGGCCGCCGCGCCCGCTTGACTGTCACCTTCCATCCGCACTAATTCGGTGACGAAGCGATCCATCGGTTTGTTCATAAGCAAAGAGTCGTGCAGCCAAAAACGAAAAGGCCCTGAGTTGTTTAAACTCGGCTTGAGGATGTTTGGATTCTCGGCCAATACATCCTGCCAGTAACTGGTCCAGTGATCGGCCCATCGATCATCGGCGAGTAGTCGCTCGACAAAGGCGATGCGTTTGTTCGATGCAGTGCTTTGTTCTATATCAAGCAACTCGTCGGTGGTCGGTGGTACCCCCAGCAAATCGAGACTGATGCGACGCAGGAATTCAGCATCGGAAACACGTGTGAACAAAGCTTGTCGCTGAGCTTCATCGACTTTCTCGGTGGCCAAGGATGCGTTCACGAAACGATCAATCAAATTGCTCTCGGCCAATTTAGGCACCGCGGGCGGTGGATTCAGTGGCGGCAAATTCGACAGAGTGCTCTGTGCAATCCGGTGCCTTCTCTCCCAAAAAGCGTCTTCGGCAGCGCTTGTTTCGGTGAGCAAGCGACGATCGAATCGAGCCAAATCGCTTTCGACTATATCGCGATAAGCCTCAAACTCTTGATCGATCAAATGCACCGTTTCGCTCGCGGGTCCAACCAACGCAAACATTTGATCCCCAATCCGATAAGCGACCAACGTCTCGCCCAATTCGCAGCGCGTCGTGGAAGAACCGACCAACGACTCGAAAATCAACTCAACTTGCGAATCAACAATGGTTACCGTATGTCGAGCTTCGTTATCGCCAACTCTTGGGACTCGCAGCCAGGGCATATCGGGTTTGTAGACGATCCATGGCTGATGGGCGTCCGGATTCAATCGGCGAGGTGGCGTAGATAGGACGACTTCACCGTTCAACCACACACGAGCCAATCCAGGACTGCGGAGCAGCAGTTCGACATCACCGGTTGGTAGCTGTAATCGAGTGAAGGCTCGAAGTAGGACCGGCCCTTTCCAGGCTTTTCGAATACCTCCCGGATCATATTGCAAAGGCAATCGGTGCAGAGCAAGCTTGGGCATCGAGAGCCGAAAAGACTCCTCAGGTGCAAGCATTGGAAAGGCCGCGTGACTGCCCGCATTTGGATGTAAGGTAATCGTCACGCGGTCGTTGGGGGCTGTATTGGGCCAACTGGGTACGCGCGGGACAACTGTGCGGCGTGCCTTCAGTTCGTTCGCGCTGACGATTGAACGAAAGACACGAACGTCGTCGACCGAGCCAACTAAACTGTTACCCGACTCACCACCGCGTGCGGAACCAATCCAAACCGCGTCATCATCATGGATGGGTGGCAAAGTTGTCTCGCCACCCATATCCCATTTGCCTTTGGTAGATTCTCCATCGACAAAACCTTGAATGCTGGCTGGTTCACCAAACTTGTAACTGATTGCGACATGATGCCAATTGTTATCCGTCGCAAATCCACGAGTGCTTGTCCAGCGATGGTAGGTCGCCTTCGCTTCAGTGGACTTGGGCTCGGTCGACTCTGTTGGAGTACGAGTTGCGAATAGAAAGCTGACTTTGGCTTCCTGTCCGCTTCCGGTCAGTCGCAAGGCATAGTTTTGGTTCTCAATAGTCTTTTGTTCATAGGTTCGGCCTTTGCCAACGATGTATAGGTTTGCACCGTTGCCGATGCGATCGAGTTTTATCCAAGCTTCCAATGTAATTGCGTCGCCGTTGGTAAAGTCGAGTGTCCCGTCAGCTCGGTCATCCGCAATACGCAGATGATCTCCAGCTTTTGTGAGAGTCAGCGCAGAGTTTTTTTCCGGCATGCCAACAAATAATTCCGAAGTTGGTCCGTTGCTAACGATTCTTGCATCGCCGATCAACTGTAGTTCAGTCGGTGGCTCATCGAAGTTGAGGTTGATCACCGCTGAGGAAGGTTCCTTTGGTTCAGCGGAAATCGCTTTCGAAGTTACGAAGATGGCAAGCACTGGAACCGCAACTAGCATCCAACCGGAAAACTGTCGCGTGGTCGCAAAGAATGCCATAGCTGCCGCCCTTAGCTTTACTTAACTATTAAAATTCGCACCCAAACTGTGCGATTTACCGAGTCACTAATATGACACAGTTTGCGGAAATTGGCAATTTGGTTTGTTAGGGGGCTAGAGCGCCTCGAATTCAGCTGGTTTATTCGGCGGATATCCGGTTTTTTTCTAAACCTGCGGTTGGCGAATTGCATGGCGACGAGGGCGTATGGCGACAGTATCAAACGCTTCGCCGAGTCGCAGACAGCTAGCCGCTTGCAATGCTGCCGCCTCAGCGATCGCGTAGTGGAGCGTCAAGAGTAGTTTTTAGCATTGAGGTATCTGGGGTGGCACGCCCTGAGTATTAAGGGCGTAAATCAAGCGGAATGCACCACGCGCTTCGAGTACTCAGGGCGTGCCACCGTGCAAGATGGCGAATTCGCAGCTGTTGACTATTCACCCCTTTGAGTAGCTTCAATAATTCTCGCCAGCTCTCGATCCGGATCGCTCCACCAGTCTTTGCCAAGCACTTGTAGTGTTCGCCATCCAAAGTCGCGTAGCAATCGCGGTCGCATGACATCGCGTTCCCACGGATCGGATTGTTGATAGGCCTGAGGTGTATCGACTAGAATGCCCAGTCGATAGTTCACTTCGCCCATTGCATAAACAGCAATGTCGATTCGGAAATGCGATTGACCGACTTGGTTGTCAATCAAGAAACCGCGGGCCAGCAACGCCTTGGAAATGGACTCGGTGACTGGATCAAGTTCAGTTGCACTCTCCTGCTCGCGTCCCCGTATTCGCGATAGTTGCTGCAGGGCCAATTGAGCGCCCTGCGAATCTTGACGGCTCATCGATTCGGCGTACTTTAAATATTGCTTCAAGCAACTTGGGCCGAGATTGTAATCGTTGGTAATCTGCCCTGAGCGGATGGAGCTGACCA
>JANNNN010000937.1:0-5918 GCA_031398555.1 Planctomycetia bacterium
AGATTCTCAGCCACACAACCCTTCACATTATCCTTCCAAAACGACCCTCTCACATCCAGCGCCAAACTCTTCAACCGTCCCCAACACCTCCTCTTAAAGTCGCCATACGCACATATATTCCAGAATCCCCTCGGAATGAGCGTATCAGCCGCGTAGTTGACGTATCGAACGATCGGATCCCGCAAGTCAATTAGTGATGTC
Source organism: Planctomycetia bacterium (assembly GCA_031398555.1). GTDB lineage: Bacteria > Planctomycetota > Planctomycetia > Pirellulales > Pirellulaceae > Aureliella. The sequence goes on from JANNNN010000937.1 coordinate 202, forward strand.
TGGTACTCGCGCCAATTATCGTCGGACCAACCGTCCGGTCTCGCTTGTAACCACGCCGGACGGTCACCAACTTTAGAGTTCGATGGTTGGTCGATTGATTGCGGGCGTAACGGTGACGGATCGCGGCATCCAAGTAAGATAGCCATGATCAGAAGCCGAACCGAAATGGAAAAACAACCAGTTTGATGTTTCATTAAATCTTGATTCCGGTAAACGCCCAAATGACCTCGCAAATGCTTTGGAGATTGCCAATATTATTTGTCGGTTTCAGCAAAAACTTGGTCAAGCGTGTCATAGGGGTCGTTGGATTTGGAGAAGACGTAAAGGCAGTGAATGGTTGCTGATGGATGACGCTCGCCGATGGCAAGCTCCCCAGACAATTCATGCTGCTCGGTAATGTAAGAATCATCCCACGTGACGTTGAGCGATGCATGCAGGCCTTTGCTTCCGAGCCGATTAACACTGCCACGGATGGTAATATCCGGATCGCGCCCACCGGGCAGGCAATTGAAGACCGGATTCTCGGGACTGATCAACAACGTGACTACACGCACCCACTCCGACTCAGTCGATCGAGTCCTTCTACGGTTTTGCCGTTCCGGGTCGTAAGCGATGCCGCGGAGGTTTGAATACACATGCAGAAAGATCGGTTTTGCTACCGCATCGTCCTCGCTTGCAGGTTCGGATTGCCGTTTTTCTGAGACACTTTCGACATTGGCATCAATGGCGTCGGCTAAATCCTTGAGTTGGTAACGAATCGAATAGCCACTCATTAGCCGCAGGCGATTCCGATAGGTCTGCGATGGGACACCACCAACGTACAAAGATCCAGCAAATGTCGGCAGTGACAACTTGGGAGGACGGTCATCCTCTGTGATCCAAAGTCGAAATTTAAATTCACCGTCAGCGTTGGTCATGGCAGCCAGAGACGGTGCTATGCCATCAGGTCCGATAAACAACGCAACCCTCTCAACACCGACGCCGGTATTATCGGAGACCACCTTGCCGCTTAGGAGGTATGATGTCGGCGAACTATCTCCGGGAGTAATACTGAAGCGGCAAAGAATGGATTCATGTCCAGGTCGAGGAATCGCTGATGTAACAACCACGCGTGGCGCGCGAGCGTCAAGATCGACCGATTCGCCAAGCGTATGTAGTTGCACCTCTTGTGCGAGCAACACTTGCGCAAATAGAAGGCACAAAACAATCGTGGCGATAATGGAAGTATGTTTCATTTCAGTCGGATAACGAATTGCGATCTATCCGTGTAGGAGGCACGAAGAGTTCGTACGAAGGGATAGTCTTTAACTGCTTGCTATAGGGATAGATTGTGCCTTGAGCTTTGTCGAGCGGTACTGGCGAACGCTACTGCCTAGACTTCTACACAGCCACGGTCTCAACCGCTTCGCACTATTCTAGCAGATAGTATCGTTCCGGTTCCAGTCCGGCGAAAGAGAGTTGATGCGGAAGTGGCGTTTGGCGATGCTGGGAATCGGTAGCTGAACCGCTCGCGTCTAGTGCACTTTCAATCGGGGGTTTCTAGGCACCATGCCTCATAATCGACACCATACTCGGCCTCTAGAAACTTAATCCAAGATTCCTTTTCTTGTTCGGCGTACCAAGTTGGACAACGCCGATCGGTGCGCTGAAGGATGTCGCTCCAACTTGGCTTCGGATTCTGGCCGGTCAGTCGCATTGACTGGTTCTCACAATGCGGACAGTGGGGAGCAGAAATGGGGTCCGTATCTGTATCGGCAGAGTTTGCTAAGGCGGCTTGGTGGAAGTGAGCGTCGAGAGAATCGTCCATCGCTTAGATGCTAACTGGATCGAAGTCAGTCGAACCGCGTAACTCTTGACAGTACTCGACATACTCAGTTCGCCTGCGATTGGACCAGCCACCGCTGTAACGAGTCTTGGTCAGTTGCGATGGCTGGATGTGCATACACCAGTCTTGAATAAACCTCGGCGTCGAAACAGTCACGGGCACTTGGGCACGCTCGCCGCCAGTCACCTGGCCTTCACGAGCGAGGAAGGTTACTTGATGAGAGTCCGCTGCCACGATGCGACTGTCGCTAATGGGCCCGCCAGTCAAGTAACGTGTCAAATAGCGCACGACTTGATCGGCTGTGCATGTGTCCGTCGGTGGCGGCTGAATGTAGCTGACCCAGTCGACCGACTTCAGCTTATCGCAGAGGTTTGATGTACCAAAAAACGGTCGCAACAAACGCCATCAGAAGAAAGATGGTAGATAGGCGAAAGGTATGACTGCGTAACTTTTGTTTCGTAGCAATTCTCCATTGACGAACTACTGGGTTCGGCGAGCCCGAGCAGTTGACCCAACACATGCCAAAGCGGCTGATCGAGGGCTTCGTCTGCAACCCTTTGTTCGTCGATTATAGCACTCGCGCCTTGATGCAAGGATTTTCGAATCAGTGTTGGAGCTCCCCACCGTTCACTCGCGGTGAGATAAGTACTTCACCATCAGTGAACTTCGCGAATAGTGATCGCAATATAACTTGAATCACCATTAGTTGAGCCAGCAACAAGCGTCGGCGTCCCAAGCTTTAGCATGAGTTCCGCATTGACCGTCACTTTGACTATGTCAGGCATCGTGTCCTCTTGCTTGGCTACCGTCAAACGTGCAGCTTCGTAGATCAGGGTCACTGTTGCGGTGCCGTCGGAATTATTCATCGGCGTCAACTGCATCATTGTGCCGACCTGAATCTGAGCGGTATTGCGAGTTGAGCCGACCGCCGACTTGGTGACACCCATCGTGACACTGGCGGATCTACCAAAGGAGGCCGTGCACTTGGCACCCGAGATTGCGGTCATACGAGTTGATTCGATGCGTTGTATCTTGTCAGACTTGGTCTTAAGTAAGTCCAGGAGTTCGGCAGACCCGAGATCTGCATCAGACTTGTCTTTTAAGGCAAACTCAATCAAGTCGACTCGGTAGATAACGTGTTGAGCTTCGGCATGGCTTGCACTACTGCCTGATTTTGTTGCTGGAGCCTCCTGAGCATTCAGTTGATGAACGATAACCGCCAGGCAGCAAAGAATCGGTAAACACCATCGCATAGTCGGGGCCTTGTCTTGAAGGGGAAACGTTCATGAGGTATTCGCAAAGAAATTGAACACCTGTTCTGTTTTAAAGTTCTGGTACCGGTCCGAATGGATTATCTGACAGTCCAGCGTCGCAAGCACTTAGGTTTGAATTTCTTTGCGGATGACGTTACGAATTTACGTCCGTATAGACGAACGGCTAGCGCTGACCGGGCCGCCGCCAATCAACATTGACTTCAGGAATGACGCGATCGGCGGCTCCGCGTCCAACGCTTTGTTCGTCGCCTTAGCCAGCCATCGACGCTTTCAGCCAATTGACGTGAGAGCAAAACTGCGTCAATGCGTTTTCGTCAGGGTGGCTTAGAATCACGCGAATCCGTCGACTTGAACCTGTGAGAAAAGTCATTCGAAGTGCCGGTTCGTCATTGCGAAACTGGAGCAGTGATCCCTGTTCCAAATTCACGATCGAATCCAATCGGCCTGCGCATGTCCACATTCCCTTCTTGGCTTCAACGGCAACTCCTAGTATCCGCAATGAAAGGTCAAGATCAGAAATGAATGAGAACAAGTTTCTCGTCGCAGAATCGAAGATAAAGGCCGCTGGTACACGGTATACAGTCTGAGTTGCTCCACGTCCGGATATCAAACGATCCATGAATCTCACGAGCCTTGTCTTATCCCCCTCCCAAAGAGTCATGCGGCCAGAAAACAGGAGTTCGGTGGGGTGAGCCTCAAACTGCTCCGACTGTACAATTCCTTCCGGGATGCGACTGCGGAAAATTGTATTACTGAACCAGGCCGCGACAATACTGAAAGCCACGACAATTGAAACACAAATAAACGCAAACCACAACATCGCATAGTTTTCAGCTAATGCAACGGCGAGTAATAACAAGCAAACGACTGGCCCAATTGTTTGCAGTAGTCTATCAAACGTAATCAAATTGTATGACCAAGTCTGAAGATAGCGGTTGAGTGCCGCAAACGTAGCGATAATTCGGAGCATACAAGTCGGCAGCAGATAGTAAGTGAGTTCAAGTCGGTAATGCCAGACGAAAAGTCAGTCGACGAACGTTAGCGTAGACCGACGCCGCGGCGAGTGATTTCCCATTGTCAAAGCGATCGCCACCGCGGCGTCGGTCCAACGCTTTGTTCTTCGATCCCATTTGGCTACGGCAATTACACTTGCAAGTAGGCCAAGAACGCGCCGATCACAATGAGCAGCGGCGTGGAGATGTTAAACAAGATCGCCGTTCCATGGTCGCAACGGATCCAGTGTCGTGCAGCTAGGAAGGCGCAAACTGCTGCGCCAAAAAACAGGGTTGAGGCGATGATGCACATTATCCCATGTCCAATCGTAAAGCCGCTATTCGGATCGAATGCACGAGCAATTTCTGGGATCATGGCATCGTTAAGGTTTACGCAGTTAATTACGAACAAGATCGTACCAAGAGCGATCGACAGGGTGGTAGGAATGACTTGCCATCGGACCGCCCCACGCAAAGAACTTACCGCACGACGTTGAGGATATTGGACTGCGTTCATCACGTACTCTCCAGGTGACTAAACGAATTTCGAACGACGAACGTCGGCGATCACCCAGTCGTCGCAAAAAAACTATGATTCATATTCGCGGCTGACCGGCGACTTGGGTGCATCGCTTGGTTCGGAAATTTCAGTCGCTATCAGCAGGCCACGACTAATGAGCACTTGAAATCTAGCTTCGGACTTTCGCAAGGCTTCGGTCACGTAGGACGCAGTAGTTCCCAAAATTGCACATGAACCAAACCAAGTAATTACCGGAAGCAAAGATGAATAAGCGAGCAGCTTGTCTTCCACAATGACTCCCAACACAAAAACCACGACTGCCGTGAACATGCTGGTGAGCATTCCGATCCCGGTCGGACTCGTACTGCTTGTCCAAAAGCCCCAAAAGCTCAGGAACACCATAATAGTCAACCCTAGTCTGTTCGAATACAGGCTGTAGGCAGCTAGAACGACTGCCGGCGCTAGCACGACGACAAAGGCGCTTCGGAATAAAAGAAGTGCCTTGCCCCCAAGCGCGGTACGCACTGCCGAAGGCCAGTTCGTTAATCGCCAATCGTACTGGCGACCATCAGGGTCATTGAGAAACTCGTCATGATGCATATGATCCTCTCCCGTCTGCCGAACGTTTTAAAATCACCGACGTTGCGAGGGATTGGGCCACCATTGGAAAACGACCGTATTCGCAACTTCGGTGGATTTTTTTGTTCGTCGGTTTTTGGGCTGCGGCGTTACGTTACCGAAGCAACTGACGATTGAACCGTTAGTATAGCGTCCAATGAAGGTCAGAGCAACTTTTTGCAGCCCTGGTCGAGTGTTGGCATTCGTCCGCGTACCGTTTTGCAAGCATGAAGATCGTTGCGAGTTGGCCGCATGATTGGATCAGTTTTCAGATCCAATGTGGTCGCTGCCGAAGCAATGGTCGTTTGCGGTTTATATAGACGTCGCGATGAAGCTCAGTCTGGTCGAGCATCGGATTCGCAAGCGCACCAATCGCAGCATCCCGTTGACCGACGAACGTTTTAAAATCACCGATGTTGCGAGGGATTGGGCCAACATTGGGAAATGACCTTACTCGCGACTTCGGGCGAGTAGTTTGGATTCTCTTG
>JANNNN010000975.1:0-2934 GCA_031398555.1 Planctomycetia bacterium
GGACGTTCCACGGCTTCACGCCCTGTTGCAGCAGGTACGCCACGCGGCGGGTAATCACGCGGGTCTTCCCGGACCCCGCTCCGGCTAAAACGAGGAGGGGGCCGCGAAGCGTTTCCACGGCGGTTTGCTGTTCAGGATTAAGTCCGTTTGCCATGCCCCGAATCGTAGCCGCGTTTGCGAGGTTGTCCAAGGGTTGCAATTTGGTGTTGCGAAATTTGGGCAGATCCCTAGAATTCGGGGTTCCTGCGGGCCTAAGTTCAACGGCTAAGCAGCAAACAGCCGAACTGAGTGCCGATAGGCCGAGCCAAGTGAGGCACGAAGATTCTCTGCTTTTCGCGGTAAAATCGCGTTTTTGCAGTTCAATTTGCCAACCATTCGATAGCTAAAGCGACCGTCATGAAAGTGGTATCCTCCATCGGAGCCTTGAAATTCCGTCACCCAGATTGCCAGGTCGTCCGTCGACGCGGCCGAATCTATGTCATTTGCAAGAGCAATCCGCGCTACAAAGTTCGCCAAGGTGGCGCAAAGAGTAAAAAGACCAAACGCTAGGGATGATTTCAATCTGTAGCTTGATTCGTAAGAATCCGGACGCTAAACTTTCGCGACAGCGTCCATCGGGAGACCGAGGCTCCGCCGAGTCTTACTCGCACGCAATTCTTCGACGGCAATGTACTTGTGAACGCCCACGCACGCACCCAAGTAGCTCGGCAGGAGCCTCTCTCTCCCGCTAAAAATGCAGGCAATTCCACTGGGGATGTGAGACGCCCTCCGGGCTAATAACGGGCCCGAAACATAAGTGCCTGGCGGCATCCGCCACGACTTATCAGCGAACCTGCCATCTTGCGGCTAGCAACATTACGATCATGAGCAGCCAGGATCCGCTGTAAGCAATTGCCATCATCGGAATGTAGTTCACTTCGCGGATAACCGTCAGGGCTCCAGCCACGGTTCCTAGCATCGCACCCACCACAACGCCGACCATCGACGCCTTCACGGACTTGAAGTAGAAAGTCCCCCCCAAGAAGCCGATCACGAGACCTAGAAAAGTGCCGCCCGCTATGGCCGCTCCTAAGGCTCTAGATGTGACGCCGTCATCGCCCGACAGTCGTCCCAGACATGCAGCGATAATCGCAGCCAGCGTCAAAATATAGAATAGCATCGCAATGGAGATCGGATTGCGATGCTCGGCGGCCGGTGTCACGGACGCATCACCAAATGTAACAGATTCACGGTCCATCGGTTCTTTCATTCATGTTTACTTCACAACGGTAGCTGGTTTCGTGAGCAACCGGACAAACCTGTTTTGCATTTGCATTAAATTTTACCGTATCCGGTTGCTCACGAAACCAGCTGCAAAATGAGACCGCACCAACTAAATCTAGTAATCCGACGTATCGACCAGCTTACGGTCTGCGCGGTTCGCAAATGCCTGAATAACGCCGCGGTCGATGGATTGACTTATGAATCTCATTGAGCCATCGCCGAATAGAAAGTTGACACCGCCAGTATGGTAACTCCCGAAACCACCTACATCGGACCCTCCGTTGGGTTTACCTGGGATAATCAGTGGCAAGTCAGAAATGTTTAGCCATTCGCTCATAGGTCGTGGATCCGCGATCCAATCTTCAGTGGAAATTGGCAATTGCGTAGTGCGAACATTGATTGCATCATCAAAGTCCGCCTCAAAGTTCGCTCCTTCCAGCGCCATCACATCAACATTCCCAACCGCTTCAGGCGCAAGCATGGTTAGCTCTTCGCGCGTCGTAATTCCTGGCAATTGCTGTCCAGCTCGTAAACCTCCGCCCCCTCTCGACGCAAATGGGCTACCCATATTTCGCAGTGTGGAACGCGTGCCACTCGCCCAGCCCAATTCAGTGCCATCGGAAAATTTTTCGCCGACAAAAATAGTGTGCGAAGCTCCATCGATAATATCATCAAATCGAATCGCACTGTTCAGAAACAAGACACCATTATTCGTCACGTCGATGGGAACTTCACGACTATCGTGAACGCCTGCGTAGTTGGTATGCGCCGCCGAATCCATTCGATCCGACGGACAGTGCAACGTTCCGAACGAATACATTCGCGCCGGTGCATTGGCCGTGGCGTAAATCGATTGCGAGTGCTTGATGGAACCATAAGCGACTCGCTCGTCAAGCATTGGAAGAATTTGCACGATCCAACTGTGATGAAAACCGACTGGCAGATGAACGATTGGCCCTTTGGCATCGACCGTTCCTGGAGGCAGCTTGCGATGAGCCATATCGTAATTGTGCAGGGCAATGCCGAACTGCAACAGATTATTGCTGCATTGCGATCGACGGGCCGCTTCGCGCGCCGCCTGGACGGCTGGTAGCAGCAGCCCAACCAAAATTCCAATGATCGCAATGACTACCAGTAGTTCTACCAAGGTGAAAGCTGCTCGCTTTGTAAAACTGTGTCCATGGCTCTGCCTGGGAACGCGATGCACTAGCGGTTCAGCCTCTCGCATTAAACACTTCTTCAAGGTGGTCGTCATTGCAAACGGGAGAACGAGGCTCTGCCGAAGTGTCTTGGCGCAACAATGCGACTTCACTGTACTGGTGACTTTGAACTCGTGGCCGTGAACTGTTTCGTGCAACCCATGGAAGCCTGCAGGTGTGGCCAAGTCAAACGGACTGCGGAGACTGGCTCGGCAGAGCCTCGTTCTCCCGCTCCATGCCCAGCCGCTGGATTTCAATGTCTTTAAGATTGATTCATTCATGTTCGAGCTCCCAAGTCGTGGTGATTTCACCCGCTTTATCGGCTGGAAATCGTACCACGATTCTGGCCGTTTTTGGACTGTCTGCAAGAGTTTGTCTTTCAAGAATGGCTGTCCGAGTTTCCGGTTCACCCACTGACGTAACTGCATCTGGAATTTGGATCTTTACCGTCGGCGATTCGGCGGTATCCCAG